>NZ_CP106679.1:300000-410000 GCF_025502585.1 Reichenbachiella agarivorans
TCTCAAGGAGTTCGGGTCGGATTTTGCTATCATGGCTATACATCATGTGCGTCAATAGATTCATCTCCGCAGTCTTGGCTGCCGTTCCTCTATTTTGATAGTCATCAAACAATGTCTCTGGTTCGGGGAACTGTTTTTTGGTAAACTCCGCAAACTTATCAGGTCTTGGCCACCATGGGCGATGTGGAGCCTTGTGCATGTACATCATCATAAATGGCTTGTCTGGATCACGATCTTCCTTGAGCCAATTAAGTGTAAGATCAGTGATCACATCGGTCACATAGCCCATGATAGTCGTATCTCCGCGTGGCGTATCAAAATCTGGGTTGAGGTAATAGCCTTGACCTGGAAGGATCATGAATTCATCCGCACCTTTAGGGTTGTTGCCAAAATGCAACTTGCCAAACATGGCAGTCTGGTAACCATTGGCTTGAAAAATCTGAGGAAAAGTAACCTGTGTAGTATCAAATGGCATCAAATTGTCGATCTTCCCATTGATGTGTGTATGCTTGCCCGTCAGAATCGTAGCACGAGATGGTGCGCATATCGAGTTGGACACACAGGCATTGGTAAACAACATCCCCTCATCCGCAATCCTATCTATGTTTGGTGTCTGGAGCAGCTCACTACCGTAGGCACTGATAGCCTGATAGGCGTGATCATCTGACATAATAAAAAGAATGTTGGGTCTGGTCTCCTTTGTCTTTTCAGTTTGTTTGCAACCAAAAAGAATAGAAAGGGTGAACAAAAATAGGATCTGTGATTTAAGCATTTTTATCAATTTAAAATAAGCGCAATAGGATAACTATAGTTTGTTTTTTGCCTCGATGTAATTCAATGAAACCAAAAACAAATCAGTCTCTCGAAGGGTTTCTTCATAAAACACACCTTCATATTTATAATTATTGAAGAACCCATGACCTGCATTGTCATAAAGATACAATTCACACCGCGCACCTGCGTCATGCATTTTTTCATTGTAATTTTCAGCAATACTGACAGGGATCAAATGATCTTCTCTTCCCAAAAAAATAATGGTAGGAGGGGCTAGTTTAGTAATGTTGTGCGCAGGGGAAATCTCACGCCAGCGATCCCCCATCCGTGCATGCTCGAACCCCTCTGGGCCATTGTCAAACACAGGATTGAACAATACAAGGGCATTGGCCTTGGAACTAATACTCAAATCCTCGCCAGCTTCATCCAAGCCTGGCAAAACCCCACAGGCAGCAGCTAAGTGTCCTCCAGCAGAGCCTCCAGATGCAACTATCCTTTTCGTGTCAATATTCAATTGCTTGGCATTGCTCCGTAGAAAGCGAATTGCCGACTTGGCATCTGCCACCGACTCATATGGTGTCGTCTGGTGTCTAGACTTGACACGGTAATCTACCAAAACCGTAATCATCCCTCTAGAAGCAAAATATTCGGCCTGAGGCTGAAATTGATCAATAGTCCCACCATTCCATCCGCCACCAAAGTAGAATACAATCGCTGGATATTTTCTCGCTTTTTTGAAATCAGGAGGGAATTTCACCCGCATATTCAAGGTATCTCCCTTGATTACCTTGTATGTCAACTCTGTCACACCCTGGTGGTCGGCAATAAGCACATGATCCTTCAGATCCTGTGCACGTGTTGTGAACAAAATACTAGTTAACAATAGACATACGGTTGCTACCTTTTTGATTTGACCAACAAGCTCATTGACTAAAATCATCTCTTTACAATTTTGATTTGGCTTCCCTTGTTTTCTAATACTTCCCCATCTGTTTTGATTTCACAGTCTCTTGCTTTTGCTCCGATGACTATGGGCATTCCAGTCTCGTTTCTGAATTTCAGTCCGACAGTTTCTCCTTCATCAAAAGGTGACATGGATTCTCCATGCATGGGATGTGTGTAGCCTATGAGAATTGGGAGGGCTGTGGTTCTCTTATTTCCATTTTGAGATTTCAATACAATTTTATTGTTGCTGCCCTGAATGGTCACCAACGCATGCACTAGGCGATCTGATTCTGCAGGATCAACAGTCAATTCTACATTTACATTGCTACCTTCTACAAACATGAGAGGGCCATAATTGGCATCTCCACTGCAATTTTTGACTATGGCGTCATCACCTATCCAATAGGCACGTTCTGTACCTATTGTCTTACAGTTTTCAAGACGTATGCCTTCATTTGTGCGTAATTCAAACCCTGCTCTGGTGTTCTTTGCCGTACAATTTTTAAAATGAATATTTTTTATTTGTCCATAGGTGCGAAAACCATCTTCACACAGAGATTTCATGTAACCCGATGTGACTACATACTCTCCATCACGGTTTTGAGTCCATGTACGAAAGTCTGCATCAAATGCTGGCCCTGAGGTTTCTGCAAGTATATCATCTGTAGAGCGTACTTCTCCTTCGGCATAGCAATCTTCGAAGTAGACATTCTCAGCATCCTTTTGCACGAAAAAACAATGCCCAAAAGAACGATTGTACAATTTACATTGATAGAGTTTCGTATCACTACCAGTAACCAAAAGGCCACTGTGTTTTTGATGCCGAATGACCGTTTCACTCGCTTTTCCTTTTCCAAACAAATCACCATAGCCATAAGGATACGAGCCTGAAACATAGATGGTGATATTTTTCAACACATTGCCTCTTCCTGCAACTTGAAGTACAGTTCCTCCAGGTGAGGTGTCCTCACCCACACATCGTATGGTCAATCCAGCAAAGGAATTATTACTACCCATGATCAGGAATTCATCACTATGAATGGGAGGATTTAATGCAATACGTAATTCGGTGTCTACGATGATTTCCACCCCTTCCAAATTGAAGATATTGTCGTTACCGCTAAAATTGATATACTGAAATTGTTTGCGGTCATGACGAATCCGCATAGAATCCATTGTCAAATAGTCTGTGAGCGGGTAGATACCAGCTTGGAGGGTAACCACATTTCCACTTTCAGAAGCATACTTGGCAAGATCTGCGAGACTGCTCACCTGAATATCCGCAGCTTGTAGTGCGGTAGTCATCAAGATCAGGCCTACTACCAGTCTATTTTTCAAATTATTCATTCTCATCGTTGTATTCTTTCTCTACTCCGTTACTGGATGGTACTGCATGATCAACTTGCCCTTTTTGATTGGTGAAACAAAGTCTATCCCAATCCTATAGGCACGCTTGCCACTGCGCAAATGCTCAACTGGGACGATTTCGTCCGATATTTTTAGTTTACCTCCTTTGGCTTTGATGATCACCTCGACCTTTTGCTGAGCCAATTGCAAGATTACTCTGTCGTCATCCATGATTTCATAAGGTACATCCACCATGATCGCCGTACCGAAGGCAATGGCTTCCGTGGCACTGAATTCATCGGCAATTGTAATTGTACCATTTCCCTTCCGTTCATTTTTCATGCTTCTGGTGAGTGATTGTAGGGACGACACATCGTACGCTGCACTTAGATCCATCACGACTAAATCAGCTTTTTCTGCAAAAGAGCTCTCGATGATTTTGCCAGCTGCTTCTCGACCATTGATCTGCAATTGTCCATTGACACGAGGCACAGGATGTCCCCACGAACTACGTGCAGGGTTGTCAGGAGAGAAAGCTCCAGCAATATAAGACGGTGCGCCTATGTCTCCTGCGATCATATTCTCTCCCAATACAATGACATAACTCCCCACATCGCTGTGGTTGTGGTTCTCAGCATTGTGACCCGCTTTGATTGATACCGAAAACGGGATAGTCTGCTGCCCGCGAGAGATGACGACTCCATAGTCGTCAAAATAAGTCACTGATTCCTGAGGTCTGGCTGTTTGGTCGCCTGATATGTACGACACTGAATCGTTCCACTGAATGAGCAATTGCACGGCTTCATCAGGAACAAAAGTTTTGGGCATAGCTGCACCGTACTGTTTTGCAGCCATATAATAGGCAAAATTATCATTGTCAGAAGATACCCTGAGGACACCATCTGAATAACGAGGATAAAGACCGTTTTGAATCTCAAAGTTGGCAGGAAAGTTGGCCACTCGTTGTAATTTCTCTCTGTTGTCAAAAATGAATAGGTCTATTTTCCCATCTGTATAATCATAGAGTATTTGTGCCAAGTAGAGGTAGTGTCCAAAACCATAATTCCAATAGCCCGTTCCTTCTGAACAATATCCATCCTCACCAAAACCTGACATATAGTATCTCATACTATTGAGGGCTGCACCTATGGCTGCTGTTCTTTCTTCTTTATTTTGAGACATTACGATTGTTGTGAAAATCGTACCACTGGTGCATACAGAGTTCCAGTTGCTGGTACTGCGGATCCAAGTATTACTTGCTGGGTTCTCTTCACGACACGAGCTCAAATAGGAATCAATGATGCGCCATTGCAATTGACCTGCTATTTCTGCTCTCAAAGTATCTGACAGTCTATCTTGGAGCAGGGACTCAGACATGGCCAGTACCTGCCCAAATTTTCTCGCTCCCAAATCAATAGATACTCTCTTCCCTTCGAGCACACTGTTTTCTTTGTCATCGTGATTGGGGTGCAACCACGATTTCATATCCATGATTGCTCGACTGTAGACTTCAATCTGAGGAACAAACCGTCCTTTATTTTCCATACACTCTGCGATGACATAGTGCTCTAGTCGATCCATGGTGCGGTAATAGCGTGGCTTGTAGATGCCACGATTTCCTTCCAAATTGGCTCTTCGGTAGATTGAGTCGGCAATTGGTACTTCTGGTGCTCGGTCTAACAGTGTCTCCGTATGCTCAAGGTATTCTCTTCCCGATTGGCTGGCAGCTCTTTCATCCCAATACCCACGATCTGAAATAGGTGGAGATGGACGGTAATTTCCATCAGGGATCAATGGTCTGAGCATGGACAACTGTGCCTCGGAGGGGTAGATATTCTCTCCCTTCGTCAAAGCCAAATAATCAGCTATCTTCAATTTGTTGCTTTCATTCCCTGAGGACTGGGCCACAACTTGTGAAGCAAATAATACAAATAAGTATGCAACGAGTACTTTGATTGATGTCATCTATATTGGGTTTCGTGATTAAAAAAAGCCGAAACAAAGCGAACTTGTCTGCATGAATAGACAGAAACACTTTGTATCGGCTTTTGTATGTATCTTATTTCTTGATAACCTTTACTTGCTTGTAAGCACCTTTCCCACTCAATATGACTACATACATACCTGAGCGTCTGCTGTCAAAATTGACATTCAATGTTTTAGCATCACTTGGGATTTGATCTCTGTAGACTACTCTACCATCCAGATTGTACATGACCAAATGATCATAAACCGATACCGGGACGTTCAATGTCAGTTGAGTCGATACAGGGTTTGGATAGGCGATGATTTCCACATCCGATAAATCTGCTGACAAGATTTCTTCATCTATTTGCAAATTGTCCAAATCTGCGGATTCAAATTTCCACTGCTGATTTTGGTCGGTGACATCTAAACTGCCCAAGAACACCTTGGCTCCATCCGAACGCCCATTTCCAGCATCGATGACCATATTGTTTCCTCTCTTTTGCAAACGATAGTAACCATCCCCTGCTCCGATTTTTAACCACTGCTGATTGACGTCACTCTCAGCGCATTCAATCAAAGTCACATTTTGCTCTTCAATATTCTCTGTGCCACCGTGCAGGCAATATTCTGTGCCGTACTTTTGGTATGAAAAGTAACCATCACCACGATCGATCTCTGTCCATGTAAGATTCTCATGATTAGCATGTTTTAGCAGACTAATGGCATCACCGGCTTGCACTTCAGCACCGCCATTGATGGCATATAGCGACGCACTCCGCTTCACCATTTGAAATTCACCCCCACCTACGCTAGGCGTACCTTCGTACACTTCAACTTCGGCCAATGCCAAAGTACCTGTTCCATTTATTTGGATTCTGATGATACTTCCTATTGCTCCTTCTGCGTTTATGCTCAGGGTGGCCTGACTCAAAGAAGCAACCGTTTGGCTGTATTTGATTATCCCTGAGCTTTCTAATACACTCACGTTGAAATTGGCCAATCTTTCACTACAACAATCCGTCCTATTAAAGATTTTGATCTCACCGATGGCATAACTGCCTCCCAAGTCTACTTGCCACCATGGATAGCTAGAGTTGGCGTTGGTATGCGAAACCGAATTGTCTGCAAACACCCCACTGGTATTGCCATCTACTGCACGAATGGGAGCGCCATCATAGGCAATAGACGACTGAGTTGCATTGCCTCTGTATGCCAGATTGACTATAGCATCATCAGGAATACCCAGCAAGGCAAGGTTCGTGGTTTTAGCTACTGTAGACCCCTCGTATGCGACTGTGAATGTCTCATTGCTATTTTTCTCAACATACGCTATGTTGATCAGGTGATCTCCTGCTTCGAGACAGATACTGCCAGTGACCTCTTCAAAAGTAGCAGGTGAATGATTGATTACTTCAATTCCATCAATGGTCAAACGAGAGGCATCATCCGAAGAAATATAAAAATCATAGCTCCCCTCCTCCGCTATAGTGATGAAACCATCGAAAACCAACGCATACGTACTCAAATCATCAGTAGCAGCCACATTCAAATCTGCACTCCATCCTGAAAGAGCGGGAGACAATGAACCAAAATCAGGCAAAGCATCCCAATCTCCTTCGTACAAACTGTAATTGATCCCAGATGTCGCATAGGACGGAGGAGTCACGCCAGGCTCATTGACACAGGCCTCTTCGCAGGTTACTACTGTCACATCATTGTCAGTCCCCTCATCTGTAATCAGACCACAGGTAATTCCCGTCACATTGTAGCTGGCAGATGGTAAATCCATCTCATATCCTGACAAATTGTAAATCGTCATGTCTCTGGCAGTGTGATAGTTTTGTGAAGAAGGTTCTCCACTTAAAAAACGTTGATTTTGGAGATACCCACCCATTTGTATTTTTAACTCAGGGTTTACATCCGCCTCGTTTCCTCTCAAAACTACTCTGTGTCCACTACCTCCTATATAGGCTACACATTTGCTACCATTGTAATAAGGATCGACCGGAGGGATAATGGTAATATCTGCATTGAAGTTCCTATCATTGTCATAGGTACTTTGATAGACAGGACCATAGGCTGCGTCAGCTTTGCAATTCACAACCGAACCAGAAGCCAAAGCATATCCCTGCTCACATCCAATGATTGTACATCCTTCCACATATTTTGAACCAGTAGCATGAGCCAATGTGATTCCTCCCCTCATGTTCTTGACTGTACAGTTGAGTACTGTCACGTTACTCGTACCTCTTGAATAGTGAACACCATCAATTACTGTCTCACCAGCATTGTATGCACGAATACCCTCTTCACCAAGACTCATCATGTGTCCTGGAGGCAAGCGATACCCCCATGTAGTCATAAAATCGACCAAATCCGCAGGAGAACCTGTGCCTTCCTCAGCCAACATGTCATCAGTGGATCGTACTTCCCCTTCTACATAGCACCCTTCTATAAGTGGGTTGTTTGCTGCCTGCATAAAAATACAGTGTCCGTAGGTCCTGTGAATGAATGTACAGTTTTTGACATGATTGGACTCTCCTCTGACTAGACAAGTACTGTGTTTTTTGTGACCAATGACGTTGCCTGAGCCTCCCTTGCCAAAAGCATCTCCGTACCCATATGGGAAAGAGCCCGTGGATGTGACATGAAAGCCTTCTACCCTATTGCTAGCGCCATCAATGACAATGTTGACAGCCCCACTCGTAGGATTATCATCCACTGAACCATCATCAAACAAAGTCAAGTTTTTTAGCACATTGTTGTTACCTGTAATTTGAACTTCATAAACGTCATAGTTCCCATACGCTCTGAAAACCTCTGTTTTCACCTTGATAGTCACATCGGTAAAATCATAGGTACTGCCATTGCCTGATACCAATAGGAGCACTTTGAAATAGGAATTATTTGACTCAGTATAGGTTTGACTCTCAAACAGCTTGTTGGCAACATCCTCTGCAGTAACTGTATATGTCCCAGGTGCCAACTTCACATGGACATTGCTTTCCTTGAGATAGGGTTGCAATTCACTTAGAGATTGAACCACTGTTTGGGCGTTTAGTGATGCTCCCAATGTGATCAAAACTAAAAACAAACCAATCTCACGAATTGTTGCTTTAATAGTAGTTGAAATTGAATGGTAAATTTTTCTTTTCATGCTTAATTATTTTAGTAAGTAATCGTCTTGTCATAGCTATAAGGAGCATCATTCACCCCTTAATATTTTTTATATCTTTTCTACCTCCACAAAATAGGCCCCCAATTCAGTCTCATCATCCAAGGTGAACCAAGTCTGAAGTTTGGTATCTCCCGCTTTCAAATCCACAGTAAACTCTACGTATTCCATAGTCCCATCTACTGCCGCACTCTCCTCATAGTCTTGTACTTTCACTCTGGCCTGACGGATATCGAGTGCTTTTCCTGGTTTACTTTCTCCCACGCTGGTAGCAGGCAATGCTGGACGTATAGCTGCCGAAGCATTGAGTGCAAGATGTGTTTCTACGGGCCATCGGCGCAATCTCAGTTTGTACTGACCACTCTTAGCTACTTTGATCAACCAGTAGCCATTGTCAATGTACCCACTGCGTATATGGCGTTGGTGCCAGGGGCTTTCATGCTGGGTGTGCCAGTCATGACAGTACAGTTTTGTGGGATTTTCTGACTCATGACCTATGTAGATGTATGGCTGATCTTTGTAGCTCGGAGATATCTCTGCCCACCATTTGTCATAATAGGCCTTGTACTCAGCCACTTTCTCTGGATACTTCTCGGCGATATTGGTACGCTGCTCTGGATCGGTCTCCAGATTGTATAGCTCCACTCCGTCAATCAGTCTCCACTTGTCCTGCATCAATGATGTCCTGAGCCATGGCTGAGGCACTTCGGTTCTTTGCGAATTGGTGATTACAATTCTATCCTTAAAATCACCATTGTCACCATGAATCAATGGCACGAGGCTTTGTCCGTCAAATTTGATATGTTCAGGAACTTCCAATCTCGCCATCTCTACCAATGTAGGCAGGATATCATAGTGAGCCGTCAACTCATTGATATCTTTACCAACAGTCACACCACCATCTTTCCAATGAATAAAAAGTGGCACTCTGTGACCTCCTTCATATTTACTCGCCTTGATACCACGCATACCTGCATTGTATCCTTTTTTTACAAAACCATCTAGCCTGTGACCTTCTACCTTAGCTCCTTGGGCAGTACCATTGTCCGTAGTGAATATCAAGATTGTATTGTCCATGATGCCACTGGTTTTGAGATAATCCACCAGTTTACCTATGTTTTCGTCCACGTTGGCTATCATCCCATAAAATGCAGCCATAGGTATGCTGTCATTGTCCTCATATTCCTGATAGGGATCTAAATATTTGTTTTCAACAAAATAGGGAGAATGTGCAGCATTGGTGGGTAAGTAACAGAAGAAAGGTCTGTCCTTGTTTGCATCGATAAATTTGGTAGCCTCAGCAAACCAAATATCGGTACAATACCCTTCGAATCGTTCCAATTTACCATTATGAATGTAGGTGTCATTGAAGTAATCATTGTCCCAGTAATCCATGGTTTGCTCGATACCTCCACCTCCATGTGTCAATACTTCATCAAAGCCTTTGTCTTGAGGTCTGAAAGGATAATTATCACCTTGGTGCCACTTGCCAAATATCCCTGTAGCATAGCCATTGTTTTTCATGATTTGTGCCACTGTAGTCTCTCGCTCTAAAAGCAAAGAGCGACCATTGACGGTATGCCAAACACCCGCTCTGTTGGCATGGTGACCTGTAAGCAATGCTGCCCTACTAGGCGCACAAGTAGGGTTGACGTGATAATCGGTAAAACGCACACTCTGGGCATGCAGCTGATCTATGTTGGGAGTTTGGATGATGGGATTGCCCAAAGCAGCAATGTCACCATATCCTTGATCATCTACCAAGATGAGGATGACATTGGGCTTCTTGATTTGTTCTGCCGTTCTCTTTTTTTCAGCCGCACATGACATCAAAATCAAAACGCTCAATGCTATTTCTGTAATCCTAATTAGTCTCTTCATTGCTATCCAATCACCTATTGTTCCCCAATCTGACCTTTCGACGCTACCATGCTTATAAAATTTTCGAAAAGTCCTCGTTGATATCATTCAGAATAATTGAATCCACTCTATACCCTGACTGATTCCCTTCTGATTTAATATCCTAGCAAAACTCAATAACCACCAATACATTCAGTATCAACTATGGTTCAGAAACTATAAAAAATGAGTCTAGTTAACCACAAGCTCTTCTTTTTCATTTAATTACTCAACTCTTCTCAGGTACTTTTACTTCGTCTTCAAGTCGGTCAATTACAGCTTGGTGGTTTAGTTATTTTCATAAGCATTACTTCGTCTGTTCCTCTCTGATCATTTTCCCGTTTTTCAGTTCTCTGACGAATACCTCTATCGTGCCATCTTGACTATCTAGTTGCTCGATTTTAATTTCCTGTACTCGTCCATCGGTCAGGGTCACAACCAACTCATTTTCATTTTTGGCTACCACTGATTTGATCATTGATTTGGTTTCGTAGGGCTCGATCACAGACAAGTATCTGGCTTGTGTCCCTTTGCTGCGTACAGCCATGGATTTGAGACGTGAAGACTCATCTCCGAGCGGGAAGTCTCCTCCTATTTTGGCCTCAAAGCGCAGGACATCCATCCCATCGAGATCAACAGTGATTTTTGCCAGTTCCTCGTTATTTTCTGGCATAGCGGGTAGGGACTTCTCCATCGGCTCACCTGCTATTTTGATCGGTCCCCCATAGTAATCCTTTCCTTTGTTTTCGGGAATCAACACATTTTCATATTTAACTGGAAGTGAAGAAAGATAGACGGTTGATCCATTCTTTAGCACCAGCTTTGCATCTCCCCAGAAGATGGTGTTGTTGCGAATCTTACCTGGTGTCATGGTAGTCAGTTCTAATTTGCTCTTTCCTGAGATGTCTAGAGATATAGTTTTACTTCCCAAAATCCAAGCTCCAGTGCTATCGCTCAGGATCTGTTGATCATCTACACTGACAGTGTACCATAGTTTTTTGTTTACATAAAAACCCTCCGTAGAAGTTCCAATCATTAATTCTGATTTCGGTGGCCAAGCATTGAATACATCAATTTTTAGCGGACCATCTAGGCTATACGGCAATCTCACTCCTTCATTGTCACAACCTTCTCCCCAGCACATTTCGAATTGGGTGCGAGAAGTTCCCTCCACTTCGTACCAGTTGCAATCTGTGATGAACTGCGCACTACCGATCGGATCAGTATTCATCTGGTTGGTATGCTTGACCAATTCCACTTTGTCTGCTTTGATTCCTTTGAACCCCTTTGATTGAAACATCCAGTCAAATTCATGTTCATTTTCACCATTCAAGTAATCTGCTAATACAATGTAATCGTCCATTACAACCATCGCTCTGCGCTGCAACACTGGTTCAGTAAACTCCGTCACTTCACCAAATGCAGGCTGAATCGCTGGAAGGTCAATGGTCCGACTTTCGTCCCACATTTTTTCGGCAAAAGTCTGTCTATCGTTTGGGATCCCTCCATATGGTGGGTGGCTCCATTTTGAATTGGTTTCTATCGCAGTAGCTTGCATCATATCTCCTGTATGAAACAAGAGTCGTTTGTTTTCTACTGGCTGTTGCATTTTTTGATCCACTACTACCATGTTTTTGTTGATGGATACCTGTTTCCAGAATTTGTAGAGATAGCTCTGGTATCCATACCAAAACATCAAGGTTCCATAAAAACTACGTCCATAGCGACTCATATGCACCAAATCGGTACGGTCAAAGTGTCCATGGTATCCTCCATGTGAGCCGTAGTGTAGAGCAGCTTGAATTTGCTCGGACTGCTGCCTGCCAGCCGTCTGTGAACGCAATTGTACAATGCCCATGTTGTCAGCATAGGCCGAAACTTTCATCTTCTCTGAGGTTACTTTTGGCAGATCTGGCACACCATAAAGTAAGTCACGCGTATCTCCTCGGTTGATAATGGCGGCATATTCTGGATCGCGGTATATGTAATAGGCCAATTCGTATGATTTGCCAGACAACTTGCCTTCGACCGCATCATTGACCGCCAGCAACACCCCACGAAAATCCATAAATGGAATAGAGGCATCCCACATATCTTTGATGCTGACACTGTTGCGCTCAATTTTGCCCCATTTTTCAAATTCCATTCCCATGATTCCACCTTGTCGTCTACTCGCTAGGAGTGAAAAATGCTTGGTCGTTCCTATCGGAAAAGTCATGTCTTTGAAATTGATACCCCAAGGCTCCAGTGCCAGTGCTATTTCAGAAAATTCTGTCGCTACCCAAGTGTTGTACCCCACGGCACATTCGTACCACCAGCCATCATTCATAATACCATGTTCCAAATGCTTGTAGATTCCTGTTGGGGCATTTAATAACTGATCTATTAGGTACCAATCTTGTAGATTCAAGGCACAGTACATAGCCGCGGTGAGTTCGGCCACATTCCAGTTGCTGATCGCTCCTTTGCTATTTCCTTTGAGTGTCTGCGTGACAAACAATCGAAACGTGGCTTCTGTCCGTTGTCTATCTTCTGCTGTGACTTGAGGGCTATTTCTTACCAGATCGTACATTCGACCTACTGCTTGCCAGAATTTTCCTTCCCCTACAAATGAATTGCTTCCTCCGACAAGTGTCGCTTGATAGCCTGTTTTCGGGTCAATCAAACGTCGGAGCAATTTGAGGCATTTCTCGGCATAAGCTTCATTTCCTGTCAAGTGATAAGCAATGGCACAATCGTAAATTTCAGTTCCGTTTGTTGAAAACACTGATTTGCCCAATGGTCTCTCTGTTTCATTAGAAAAATCTGCGCCGTTTGGCACAACCCACTTTTTGGCATTCCTTTCGTACTCTTCTAAGGCTTCTTTGGCCCAATCATATTTTTCGATCTTTTCATTTATTTTCTGCCATCCTGCATCAGTGAAAATAATATTTGGGAAGGGAACATGAACTGCCGTAGTAAATTCAAGGCTTGGAGAAGATGCTCCCGATCCATTGGCAATAGCTTTCACCACTTGCTTTTCACGGATCCCCTGTGGCAAATGAGCTGGAATCTCCACCGTAAGTACGCATTTACCCACTTCACCAGGAGATAGAGAAAAAACTGAGGGTTCGATACGCGCTTTCATTGATTCCCAACCCATGGTTTCAATCACCATCTGAATACCTTGTAACTCATCTGTTGTATTGGCGACTTCCATTTCGTACTGTACCTCTGTACCTGGATCGGAAGATTTTCCTCTGATTTCTGCCTCCAATGCGGCAGTAAGACCTTTCGTTACAAATACATTTCGGATTTTATAAGTAGGGTTTTCATCGGATTGAAGGGACAACAATACATGCTTCACGGCAAAAAAGGTCCCTTGCCTCTGACCTGCATCTATGTCAAACAAATCCCATGGGATATAAACCGTGTGCCAACCTTTGCCAACCAGTCGCACCTGAGCTGTACTTACGGGGTTCAAGTCTTCATAATCCAGCGTATCCACTTTCAACACGGCAGAAATTTGCGCTGTGGTTTCTTTGTGCAGATAGACATCAAACACCAGCCCGCTGTACTTGGTCCAATCCGCAGCATCTCCATGAAAGGGTCTGCTAATTCCAGGGAAGTAAATGCGATTTTGATCTGCATAGGTGTATGAAATGGCCGTACCATTCGCGATGAGTGCCTCCCCATTTTTTACCTTGCTAGCACCTGACCAATCAGTAAAATCGTTGGCTCCCACTCTCTCCTTTGGTTGCGCCAAAGTAATTGTCGAGATTATGACTGTTAAAAAAAGTAAAGCTGCGTTTTTCATGTGTATTTTATAAATTTTATGGCTGTATGGAATTCCCAAGGCATCATTTTCCTTTAGGATGAAGATTTTCTGTTCTCAATCTTCATCCTTGGTTGGTATGCTTATGGTCATTTCATATTCAATTGTTCTTTCATCAAAATCATTTTTCCCTAATCACCTCTGCTCTCAGCTGAGCATGATTGCTACATACTCTGGCGACTAATCGCCTGCTGATACAGTTCCTCAGTCTGTATTCTCAGCTTCCTCAAAGTCTCCCCATGCTCTGGACTGTTAACTAAATTGTGCTGTTCCAAGGGGTCATTTTCCACATCGTATAGTTCCTCGATTTTGGGACTATGCTCGTAATAGACAAAATACTTCCAGCGAGCTGTACGTACGCCCCTGCTACGGTAGGATTGATTGGCTTCAATTAGTTTTTGATTGATCTCGTCTACGTTTTGGCTATATCGCTCTTCGAACATATCCACCAGAAAAAGATCCTCCATCAAGACCGCATCTCTCCAATCAGACATGTCCTGAGTCTGATTCAAAACTCCACTGATATCTCTCCCCTGCATACTCAGTGGTGGCTTCAGCCCTGCCATCGAAACAATGGTAGGAGCCATATCTATGGACGAAATCAGGGCATTCTCCCTCCTTTGACGTTTGGAATCAGGCACGCGTCCGTCATAAATAATGAGTGGAGCTTTGACTGATTCTTCGTAGAGCAGGCATTTGTCAAACAATCCATGTGAACCTTGAAAACGACCATTATCACTTGTGTAGATGATAATGGTATTTTCAAGAAGTCCTTTTTCTTTCAACTTTTCAACCAAAAGCCCCACCTGCTGATCTACTGTATAGCCCTGTGTGGCAAATCGACGCACAAGACGTTGATACAATTCTGGTGTGGAAGAGCGCTGGCGATGAAGATATACACCGCGAGCATTTTCTTTTACTACACTCGGCAATTCTTCATTGTCTCCTTCTACCCAGTTATCTGGCACTGAAAAATCCTGATCTTTGAATTGCTCAAAATGTGGCATATACATGTCTCGATTCTGATCATGCTTCACTGCATAAAAACTGACCGAAAGACAAAATGGCTGATCCACTGGCTGAGTATCTATAAAGCGCAACATGGCTTCACCAGTTCGTCGAGTGGTTGATGAGTTGTCTCTGTTTTCCATCTCTCGATATATCGTCTGCAAAACCTCATCGGTTTCTGGCCAAGCCAAAACCCCATTCCTTTCGTGTGTTTCAGCACCTGCAAAAAAATCGAAAACATGCCCCATGTTTTCTTTGTAATAGTGTTCTTTCGGTGTACTTGGCCTTTGTGCTTTTTCTGTCACCGTAAACCCAACCTTGCCAATAAAACCCGTTCGGTAGCCTGCTTTTTTCAATACTGCGGGATAGCTCTGAGCAAAATCTGCCTGTGACAAAGTGTAATCATTGGGCGCAACAAACCCGACTCGGTGACTAGATATAGGGCGTCCGGTCATCATGGTCACGCGGCTAGGCATGCAAATCGCCACAGCATAAAAAGCTTTGTCAAATGTGACTCCCTGTGTAGCCAAATTATCGATATTGGGCGTATTGAATTCAGGTTTGCCGTAGCAGCCCATGTTGTCCCAACGTTGATCATCCGTCATCAAAAAGATGATGTTGGGAGGATTGCTCTGTTCGCGCTTTGTGGATGGGTTTTGGCAAGATGACAAAACCATAGCGCACCACAATCCCCCGATCCAAACCCGTGTTCTCATGCTATATGTACATCCCATGATTTTCATCAAAGGGAAATTTTCAATTCTACACCTGCGTATCTCGTCTCTTTCGAACTGCCACCGATCACTTCTACCACCAAGTCCATTGGTTTTTGAGCAAAATCGATGTAGTCTCCCGCTGCTTCTCTAATGGTCACTTCTTGGTTCTTCTCACTATATGAAATCAATAGTTGTGAATACTCCCCTTTTTCATAGTCATAACTCTCATTGTCATCCAGATAGAGTACAAACTCAGCATCCTGACCAGGGTAAATTTTGAGTTTCAACGGCTCCTTAGTTTCTTGTGTGGCATACTGTACTTTGGGACCGAATGGAATAATAGACCCTGCCTTCACGAACATGGGCGTTTCACTCAATGGCGCACTCACTCGAATGGTAGTGCCACCATGTAATTTTTCTCCTGTCCAGTAGTTGTACCAATCTCCAGCAGGCAGGTAGATGTCCTTTTCGCGCTGTTCATATTCGGTCACCAAACCCACCATGATCGACTCTCCGAAAAACAACTGGTCTTTGATCCCCCAAGTGTTTTTATCCTCTGGATAATGATAGACCAGAGGACTCATCAGTTGTCGACTGTTGCTAGTGATCTGCCATGCTTGTGAATAGATGTAAGGCATGAGCTGGTAGCGCAGATCGATGAACTTGCGTGCAGTAGCTTCAAAAGCTTCGTCATATCTCCAAATCTCCGTCTCAGACACATAGCCATGGATACGAAAGATTGGGCTGAATGCCCCAAACTGAAACCAACGCGTAAGCAATTCGATGTATTCAGGATTGGTGTATTGGTCATCAAAATCAGGATTGATGGATTTCGAATCTCTAAAAAAACCTCCAATATCATGTGTCCAATACGGCACGCCTGCCATGGTAAAATTAAGACCTGCAGCAATCTGTTCTGAAAACTGCTCCCAAGAGGCCTCCACATCTCCAGACCAAGAAGTAGCACCGTATCGCTGCTGTCCAGAATAAGCCGAACGAGTGAGGTTAAACACACGCTCAGTTGGGAATTCTGTTCTTCGACCATCATACATGGCCTTGGTCACTAAAAGCGAATAAGGATTTTGCACGTTCTCGAAAGCTCCCACGGCAGTCATCGCTTTGGTATCGGTCACCCCTTCTGGTTCTGTTCCGTCCAACCAAATCGAACTTACTCCTAAATGAAACATGGAATCGCTCAACACTCTGTAAAATCGCTCTTGGACTCCCGAGTCATATATATCCACATAATTACTGCCTTTGATTTTTGAGAGATTGTACTTTGATTCGAGACGCTCATTTTTCATCTCAGGCCATACGGAAACCATCAGTTTCATATGCAACTCGTTCAGCTCATCCACCATCGCTTTAGCATCAGGATATTTGTCTCTGTCCCACTCTGGGCCCTTCGTACCCTTTGGCCAATAAAACCAATCTTGCACAATGTTGTCTACTGGAATTTCTCTTTCACGCATTTCACGTGCATTCACCAGTAACTCTTCTTGGTCGTGGTACCTTTCGCGGCACTGCCAAAAACCATAAGACGCTTTAGAAAACATAGGGGCTTTTCCTGTCAATTTTTGATTGAGAGCAATCACTTCACCTGGATTTTCTCCATGTACAAAATAGTAATCAATCGTATGGCCTTTTAAGCTACTAAACACCGTTTTATTGAAATTTGGCTCGTTGTAGAACAATCTTCCGGAAATTTTCGCACCTGTGTTTTGAAATACTACTTTATAGGTTTTGCCTGCTTCCAACATCATCTTGCCAGAGTATCTTCTAGGCATCCAGATCGTGGAGTAATAAATCACTTCTTCGCCATCTATTGTCACCTTGATCTCTCCACGCATACGGCCATTATTATCGCTCAAGGCCATGAATGTGTATTCGCCTGACTGCTGGGGAGTAAACGTAGTTTCGCGAATATTTTTCTCTTCATCTTCCTTGGTCGCGTATGCCGCTACATTTTCCTTTTCGCCATCTACAGGTACGACTTGTTCGTTGCTCTTGGCTTGCACTGCTTGGTCTGTGACAAACTCAATTTCCTTTTGGGTTTCGTTGAAATCGGTAAGGCTATAGTTGTGCCAGTAGATGCCATAGTTTTTGGTGGATACCAAAAATGGTATGGCGATTTCCTGGTTGTACTGCTGCAGACGAATGGGAACATTTTTCCAATTCATAATGCCACTTTGGAATTGCCCTAGACCATACAGTGCTTCATCTCCAGCCACGAAAGCTTGCGAAACTACATTGCCTTCAGCCTTTGGGTTGAGGTAAGTCATTTCATTGGTTTCGGACAAGAGAAGCTCGCCATCTTTTGACTGATATCGGACAACTCCATCCATGTCTACCAAAATCTTTAAGGCCTCGGTATCAATCACTACTTGCTCTTTTGATTCGGAAAGCTCCCATGCTACCTGCTGTGGTTCCAAAACAGTGACATAGTCAGGCACCGATGTCTTCATGCTATCCATAGTCAATCCTTTTCGGACATGGACAATGGCTTTGTCTATGATGTCAATTTGTAACGTAAGACTGTCGATGTAAATGGTGACCCCCTGAGCGGACTGTGCTATCTGATGTACAAAAGTTGACTTACACCCGGCCACCCCGATAAACAAGAAACTAAGCCCAAATATTATCCTATTCAATTTTCGAAAATTTTGCATCCTATCTTAATTACTTAGTAGTTTCTTCCTTTCGGATTATTTTTCCATTCTTCAATTCTTTCACTGATACTTTCAGGGCAGCATTTTCGCTTTCTAAGCCTGATATCGTAATCTCTTGCGACCTACCGTCCTTGAGCACGACTACCAACTCGTTGGCACTCTTAGCCCTTACTGATTGGATGGCTGACTCTGTCTCATAAGGCTCAATGATTGACAAATAGCTCGTTTCTTTGCCTTGGGTTCTCACAGCCATGGTTTTTCGTCTCTCGCTTTCATCTCCGAGTGGATAGTCTCCGCCTATTTTGGCTTGAAATCTCACAGCGTCTATTGCCGATAGATCAACAGTAATGATTCCTTTCTCCTGGTCATTTTCGGGCATCCCAGGCAAAGAATGTGGCATCAACTCCCCTGCAATCTTCACAGGTCCATCGTAGTAGTCCTTTCCTTTGCTACGGGGGATGATGATGTTGTCATACATTACCGGAAGTGAAGAAAGCAATTGCTCTGACCCATCTTTCAATATCAGTTTGGCGTCTCCCCAGAAGATTGTCTTTTTGTTTGAATTGCTTATCGCTGAGGTCAATACCAATCGTTTTTTGTCTGTGATGTCTACATCTATGTTTTTGCTGCCCAACACCCATGCACCAGTGCTGTCATTGACCAGCACCTGATCATCTGCCTCCACTGTGTACCACAGCGACTTGGCGACATTATGTGCTTCTGCTGGCATAGCCAGCATGATGTCATTTTGCAATGGCCAAGCATTAAAGACATCAATTTTTAACGGCCCGTCCTCACTATGAAGCATCAATGTCCCACTGTTATCACATCTTTCGCCAAAACACATTTCAAATTTTGTTCTAGCTGTACCTTCTGTGTGGTACCAATCACAATCCGTGAAAAATTGAGCTGCACTCAAAGGATCCGTGCTCATCTGATTGTCATGACGTACCAATGTTTTTTGGTCGGCACTCAACTCCTTGAAGCCCTTCATCTGCATCAACCAATCATAGGTATGTTCCTGTTCTGCTTTTAGGTAATCAGCGAGCAGCACATAATCATCCATCATCACCATCAAGCGACGCTGCAGTACTGGCTCTGTATATCCAGTCACTGCACCATAGGCTGGAGCATCGGTTGGTACTTCTATGGACCTACCTTCTTGCCATGTTTTTTCAGCGAATGAAACCCCTTCTTTGTCTCCATACACCATCCCTCCATAGGGAGGGTGGCTCCATCGAGCTGTGGTCTCCACAGCGGTCGCTTGCATCATTTTGCCTGTATGAAATAGGATTCTGGCGCTTTCCTGCGGCTCTTGCATTTTTTGATCCACGACCACCATGTTTTTTGTCATGGAGGTTTGAACCAAAAACTTGTAGACATAATTGGGATAGCTGTACCAGATCATTTCGGGATTGTAAAAACTACGCCCATAACGCATCATACTCAAGAAGTTCGTTCTATCAAAATGCCCGTGATATCCTCCATGTGATCCGTAGTGCAGCGCTGCTTGTATCTGCTCACGCTGAGGTCTGTCTGCTGTCTGCGATCTCAGTTGTACTATACCGATGTTGTCCGCATAGGCTGACTGTTTGTTTTTTTCTGATGCGACATCTGCCAGCTCAGGTACTCCATAAAGTAGGTTCCTTTGTTTGCTCCTCCCCACTACTACTGCGTACTCTGGATCTCTATAGATATAATAGGCCAGTTCGTAGGGTTCACCTGTTACCAAGTCCTCACGGGCATCATTCACGGCAAACATCACCCCTCGGTAATCCAAAAAAGGAATCAATGCATCCCACATATCTTTAATCCCAATGCTGCTTTTGCCAATGTTGCCCCACTTATTAAAGTTCATGCCATATAGACCTGGTTTCATACGGGACGGCATGAGGGAATAATACGAAGTAGTACCAATAGGAAATTGAACATCCTTCAAATTGACACCCCAAGGTTCCAATGCAATAGCTGCTTCTGAAAACATGGTTGCGCACCAGATGTTGTAACCCACCGAACATTCATACCACCATCCATCACTCATGACTCCCTGTGCAAACTGCTGGATAATACCTGTAGGAGCATGGAGTATCGCGTCGGCAAGGTGCCAATCCTGAATAGCAAGCGCACAATAAAACGCCCCCGTCAATTCGCTCAAATCCCAGTTGCCTATGCCTCCCTCATCATTACCCATTTGGACTGTCTCTATGTATAGACGAAAGGTGTGCTCGATCAGATCATGATCCTGCCGGCTCAAAACTCCTGCATCGTATATCATATCATAGGCTCTGGCAACATCCTGAAAGACACCACCTTCCTTTACAAAATTATTTTGGTTGACCCGAAATGTAGTTGGATAGCCATTGTCCATATTGGTAAGTCTTCGCAAAAACAGCGCACATTTTTCGGCATACTCCTGCTTCCCAGTGAGTCGATAGGCAATGGCACAATTCATCACATTACTCCCTTCGTTGAAATGAAACAAATACCTGCCAAAATGTGTGTTCGTTTTAGGCAGTGCGGTAGCTATTTCGGGAACCTTCCATTTAGATGCTTTGGATTCATAGGTTTCTAAGCCTTGTTTGGCCCACTCATATTGGCTTATCTTGTTTTTTACTTCTTCCCATTTGGGAGTAGTAAAGACAATGTTGGGATGAGGCACAGTCACAGCTGTAGTCAACTCCAATGACACCCCAGCAGCTCCTTGACCATTCGCCACGGCTTTGAGCACTTGTTTTTCTCGCACACCCTCAGGCAAGCCTCTAGGAATACGAACCTCAACCTGACATTTTTTCACCTCATTGGGAGCCAAAACTATTTGGGATGAATCTATAGAAGCAACCATCGACTCCCAGCCATATCGAGCAAACATCAATTGCACTTTTTGCACTTGCAAAGTTGGGTTGCCAACTTCTATCTCATACACGACTACTTCACCTGCTACAGCAGACTTGCCTTGAACTTTAGAGGTCAATGACACTTGTTTTCCTTTGGTCAAACTAACATTACGCAATAATAGTTTGGTGTTTTTGGAAGATTTTGCCATGATCTCCAAGGTCTTGATACCCTGCAATGTGCCCCATTTTTGGCCTTCACTCACATCGAGCAAATCCCATGGGACATACACCGTCTGCCAACCCTTCCCTACCAATTGGATTCTGGCGCTGCTCACTGGGTTCAAATCCTCTTCATCCTCTTGTGCCACTTTCAGTGCTACGACAACCTCCAAAGGGGACTCATTTTTTTGATAAATATCAAATGATAATCCAGCATAACTACTCCAATCTGACGCATTGCTATAGTACTTTCTAAAACCCTGGTAACTCACTTGACCATCAGGATAGCGATACGAAACCGTAGAACCACTTGTGAAACTCCCTTCACTTTTGGCGGTCTTGATGAATCCCGACCAGTCCGAAAAATCCTGCGCACCTACGTCTAGTCGCTGCTGGGCTCGAAGGGTGGTTGATAGCAAAAGGACGATGACTAAAAAATTAAATTTCATGTGTGTATTTTATAAATTTTATGGCTACATGGAATTCCCAAGGCAAAGTTTTCCTGTAGGATGAAGGTTTTCAGTTCTTAATATTCATCCGCTCCACGTCGGTTCGGTCGGTCTGCTTATGTTCATTTCATAAGAATAATCTTTGTTTATGAATTGACATTCAATCCAAATACTTCAGGTCACTTGTGTTCATACTTCTGAAACACATATTTTTTTTGATATCTCTTATTTTTTTACCAATACTATCTCCTGACCAGGCTGAGTCGGTATGTCATACAAGTAGCTCGTTGGCAATATGGTTAGATTCAAATCTGCCGATTTAGAAACCACCGTATTCTGATTATCAGGCAATTGATAGAATGGATTCTGGTTCACACCAACAGCTGGCAGCAGATTGCTTTTGTCGTCAAACCTCAATTCGCTGTATGTACGTACGCGGCAGTTTCCTCCGAGCGTAGATCTGATCACGACCTTGGCCAACTCCCCTTTCTGCCATTGCATATCTAAGATTTCAAAACCACCTCTAGCACGCAACCCCTTCACCTGACCATCTACCCATACATCTGGTAGTGCTGGGATCAAGTGAATGGCTCCATCATGACTTTGCATCAGCATTTCCGTCAGCCCAGAAGTAAATCCGAAATTGCCATCTATCTGAAAGGGAGGATGGGCATCCAGCATGTTAGCATAGGTTCCACCACCTTTAGGTGAATCTGGCCTTCCTACCAATTTGATTTGTTCCTCCATCAGTTTGTAAGCATGATTACCATCCAATAGGCGCGCCCACAGATTGATTTTCCAGTTCATGGACCATCCTGTAGAAGGGTCGCCTCTGTATGTCAATACATTTTTTGTTGCTTCGAATAACTCAGGTGTTCGGTAGGGTGAAATCTGATTGGAAGGATACAAGCCATACAGATGTGATACATGTCGATGGTGATCCTCAGGGTCGTCCCAGTCTGTCAGCCACTCTTGTAACTGACCATGCTGACCAATTTGCATAGGAGGCAACTGTGGTAGGGTTTCTTCTATTTTCTGAATCAATCCCGCATCCGTACCTAATAGATTAGCCGATTTTGCCGTTTTGGTGAGCAAATCATACACCAATTGGGTATCCATGGTGGTACCATAGGCAATATTTACCATGTTAGGGAAGTGAGCTGGGCGGTTTTCTGGAGAGGTCGAGGGAGCCATCACCAACCAACCATTTTCTGGTTCTGGGGTCAAAAAACTGAGACAAAACTCCGCCGCACCTTTCATGGCGGGATATACTTCGCGCAGGTATTCCAAATCACCACTGTACGCATACTTGTCCCACAAGTGCTGCGAAAGCCACACGCCCCCCATGGGCCACATACCCCACGTGGCACCATCTACGGGTCCACAGATTCTCCATAGGTCTGTGTTGTGATGGGTCACCCAACCCTCTGCACCATACATCACCTGTGCTGTTTCTTGGCCTGCCACAGACAGGTCTTTGACTAGTTCGATCAGTGGCTCATGCATCTCTGGGAGATTGGTCACCTCCGCTGGCCAGTAGTTCATCTCAGTATTGATATTGATCGTATAGGCACTTTTCCAAGGTGGATCGAGCTGGTTACACCAGATACCCTGAAGATTGGATGCCTGTCCTCCCGGTTGTGAGGAACTGATGAGTAAATACCGACCGTATTGAAAGTAAAGTGCAGCTAGCGACGGATCAAACGATGAACTGAAATCTTTGATCCTCAGATCGGTGGTCTTTTCTGCCGCTGGAGACTCTCCGAGATCTAAAGTCACCCGATTGAAAAACCGCTGGTAATGATCGATATGGGCATTTTTCAATTCTTCATAGCTCTTGCCTTCCAAAGCTCCGAGGTAATTCATCACACGCTCATGCTGATCTGCACTGATATCCTGATAATTGACAAAATTGGTTGCAATTGCTACATAGAGCGTAACGCTGTTGGCCTTTTCTACAGTCAATGCCGTATCTCCAGCCATGATGGTACCACCTTCTGGGACGATCTTTACCCGAGTCTCAAACTTCACTTGGCCTTTGGTGCCTAGCGCTTCCTTGGGCAAACGCTTGTTTTTGCGATCGTTGCTCCTTCCTTCCATTTTCAGCACATCTTTTCCTTCGGTTTTCACTTCAAAAAACGAAGGATTGGGACGATCCATCGACGCTGCAAAACTGATCTGACCAGGCTCACTGGCAGTAAGTTTTACTACCAACACCTGATCTGCAAAAGAAGTAAAAACCTCTCTTTGGTAATCAACACCATCCACTGAATAAATAGTCTTTTGGATGGCAGTACTGATGTCCAACTCACGGTAATAATTGTTGTGATTTTCATGTCCAGCAAAGTTCAAATAAAGATTTCCTGCTGTCTCAAACGGCATACCATGAGAGGTTTGGGAAATGATTTTTGCATTGGCTAGTTCATGTGCTTCTTTGTACTTGCCTGCAAAAAGAAGCTGACGAATTTCAGGCAATATCGCCTTGGTCTCAGGATTGTCATTTCGATGTGGCCCTCCTGACCAAAGAGTCCCCTCATTGAGTTGAATGTTTTCATTCTCAGGTATGCCAAATACCATCGCTCCTAACCGCCCATTGCCAATAGGTAAGGCTTCATTCCAGTCAGCAGCTGGAGCAGTGTACCACAGTGTCATATCCTTGTTCAACATTTCTGTTGGTCCACAAGTAGTCAGTAGTGAGACCATCACCACAGCCCAACCCAGTAGCCAATTTTTCGACACTTTATCCTCAGTTGATTTTTTTAGTAACCTCATTCTATTTCATCTCGAATGTAAAAATTGCCCTTTTGCGTACTCTCATCTATCTCTCCCAGACGTGACTACCAGCTAGCAATTCTTGGTATTCTTTATCCAACCGCATCTTCATATTGGCGAATTGCTCTGGATTTTGTTCTGCAAGATTTTTGGTTTCCCCTTTGTCTTCTACCATGCTGTACAACTCAAAATCCACCAATTCTGCACTTTTTACAGAATCCACATTGCCAGGATAGATGTTCAACATTTTGGGTAAATAGGCAGAATCGTACTTCAACCTGGCCATGATCTTCCAATCCCCATCACGCATGGCGATTACATGATCGTTGAGTGCGTTGTAAAAAGCCCACAACAATGGCTTGTTGCGTTCAAACACTCCGGTCTTGAGCATTGACACCATAGATTCTCCATCCAGTTCATTTTTGGGTAATTCCGCCCCTGCCAGCTCACAGAAGGTTGGCATGAAATCCAAAGAAGAAATCACAGCATCCGACTTGCCTTGAAACATCGGTTGGCCCATCCAGTACATGATGCCAGGCACTCTAAATCCCGCTTCATTTGTCCATAGCTTCATGCCTTTGAGCTCGCCAGGTGATCCATATGATCGGTAGGCTCTTTCATATCGACCTAATGTCTCAGGGCCATTGTCGGAGGTAAAAATCACAAGTGTATTGTCATCATACCCCTTTTTGGTGAGGTAATCCATCAAACGCCCCACTGCCAAATCCACATTCTCTACGTTAGCGAAATACTGTGCCTCGTTTTCGTTTTGTGCTTGAGGCAAATACTTTTGAACCAATTCCTGAGGAGAAGCAACTGGTACATGTGGCTCATGAAAGGTAACTTGGAGATAAAAAGGTTGATCCTTAGGCTTTTGATCCAGCCAGCTCATGGCTTCATCTACTACAATCTGACAACTGAATCCTTCGATCTCTCCCACTTCTTCACCGTTTCTTACAAAGTTTCTAGGGTTTTCGTGACTTGGTGCGGCATTGTTGTGCGTGGCAAACCAATGATCAAATCCAAAATGGTCCGGGGTGGGCTGTTTTTCAGGATTGTTAAACAACGAACTACAATGCCACTTGCCAGACAAGCAAGTCGCATAGCCTACTGACTTTAGTCGTGCAGGGATGGTCTCCTCGTCTGCTTGCATGTGTACCAAGTCGCGATTGTTGGGTCTAGGCTTTTCTCCTCCGATGATAAAATCGTAAATCCCTGCGCGATTGGGACTCCTACCTGTCATCAAACCAACACGAGAAGGCGAGCAAACTGGTGCAGCTGCATAAAAATTCGAAAACTGAATGCCCCTGGCAGCCATGTTGTCCAGATTTGGTGTTTGGATCACTGGATGTCCATAAGATGACAAGTCTCCATAGCCCAGATCATCACATAGAATCACGACAATATTGGGTTGATCCTGTGCAGTGGTATTTTGTTGTTTACAAGAAAATACCGCCATCACTAGAATAGATACTAAACACAGTTTGGTACGCTTCATTGTTTTATTCTTTATTCGATTAGACATCACTTAAAGTGGACATCTTTTACAAATTCATTTGTCTTCACCTGCTCCGATACCACTTTCTTCCCATCCAAAATCACGTCATCAAAAATTACATTTTCGACTGTATGAGTGTCGTCAAAACCTGTCAACTGCATGCTGGCATGGTCTCTAATGATATAGGTTTTCCAATCAGTGCCATCCTGAAATCCAGTCAGGGTAGTATCAATAGGTGCTGAAGTAGCCGTGATGTTTTTAAATGTCACATTCCGCACGTTTCCACGCTCTTCGGATTCGGTCCACCGTGTCTTTCCTATCCAGCATGAAATGAGTCTTCGGGCTTCCTCAACTCTAATGTCTTGAAAAGTAACATCGCTAATGAGCGCATCATCACAATGGTAGACTCGTAGTGCTGTTTCTCGACCTACGTCATGTATCACATCACAGTCCTCGAATAGTACTTCGCTCACATCCTCATGTATCTCTGCTCCAATGCTGAAGGCATGAGCCAGTTCGTTCCAAACCACACATTTGCGTGTATGAACATTCTTTACTTCTCCTTTCCCATCAAATGATTTAATCACTACGGCATCATCCAATGTGCGCATAAAGCAGTTTTCTACCAATACATCACGGCTGTTGGAGATATCTACGCCATCTGAATTGCCTCGCCACCCAATGATCTTAATGTTGTCGACATGGATATGATCAGAGGCCTGTATAGGCACTGTCCAGTGACTAGGGTCACAAATAGTAACCCCTTCTATTTTTAGATTCTCAGCATGTTGGGCAAAGATGGTATATCTTCTTTTTGATTTTGGAATCGCAGACTGGTCGATAATTCCTCTCCCTCTCACTGTAATGTTCTTCCCTTCTAGCAAGAAGGTTGGAGGTGTCTGATTCTGTCCGATGATTTTGTCTAGGTGCTCTAGGTCAGGATCTACCCCACATCGCAGATAGGCTCCACCCGCTAGATACACTGTCGTCCCATCACCCACAGCAAGGTGGGTCACATCGTGGATACCTGGTCCAAAGTACACTACATTGGGATCATTTGGATCAGGAATATTTTCTTCAAAAGGATTGACAAAGATGTGCAATGACTCATGCCAATCTCCATTGACCTCTAGGGTCAAGTGGCCTAGCTGCTCCACACTAAATGAGATGTCATTTCCATCTATTGTGGGGACTATGTCATATGAGGTGGGCAACACCTTTATGGTGTTTACTTTGGTAGGATAAGTCACCTTTATCTCTGCCTTTCCATTAATATCAAATGAAGCAAAAGAGGCAAAACCAAACTCGCTACGAGAATGATTGAGTCGAGGAATCGGTCCATTCGGTGGGATTTTTGTTTTATAAACAGGCACTGCGTTGTTTTCCACTTGCACTGTAAATGCTTGTGAGAGTTCAACACCCTCAGGAGCAGGATAGACTCTGACGGTTTGACTGGCTGGCGTATGCTGAACGCAGGAGGCCAAAAACAATGTACTAGCCACTAACACACCTGCTCCAAAACATTGAAGCGGGTAACTTAGATTTTTTAGGTTTATCTTCATTTTCAACATTTCAGTTATTGATTCCATAGTTTGTATGGGTCATTGTGAGTGATCATTTCTTGCAAGAGCAATGCTTCCATTTCTCTCAATTTGTCGGCATATTTTGGATTAGAGGCGAGATTGGTTTCCATCTCACCTGTTTTATTGTGCTGAGCCAGGTATTCATTTGGGTTTTCGGCAAGATTAAAAAGCTGCGTTTCTCTGACTGCCCCATCCATTACATCATATTTGATCAACTTCCAATCCCCCTTGCGAACGGTACGCATGCCTGGCTTGGTACCACCACAGTACACCCCATATTGCACGTCGCGGATGGTGTTTTTCTCTCCCATCAACACGGATTTAAAACTAGTGCCCTGTACTGTCTCAGGAATTTGGATTCCTGCCAACTCACAGAGGGTAGGCAGGACATCATAGAGGTAGATGTTGCCTTCTACTCTCTGACCCGCTTTGATCCCAGGTCCAGCTATGACAAATGGTACCTTCCAAGTGTGTTCATAGAGATTTTGTTTCCCCATCAATCCATGACGACCAATAGACATCCCATGATCCGAAGTGTACACAATGTAGGTATTGTCCAATTCCCCCATTGCTTCGAGTTTTTGCAAGACTCGATTCAACTGAATGTCTATATTTTCGGAACAGGCGTATTCTCTCCCTAGCTCATTGCGGACAGTCTGCTCGTCTCTTCTTTTCCATACTCCACTTACCCGCTCTTCGTCTCTGAGCTCAGGATGACCATGAAAAAATGGATGCTCACTCAGGTAATTGTCCTGTAGTGGTGGCTGACGCTCATTCAACAATGGCAAACTCGTGGTGTCTTTATGGTTCGTTGCTCCATACTTGGTCAGAAGTTCAGGTGTACCGTTGCGTGTGTCATGGGGATGAGAAAAACCGAAATAGATAAAAAATGGATTTTCTTCTTTGCTGAATTCTCTCTCTCCGAGGTACTCCAACACTTGCTTGGCATGCCAGGCACTTCCAGACTCTTCTGTACCTCCACGTTTGGTAGCGTCTTTTACAACAGCGAATTGCCTGTTGGCTCCTGGATATGAATTGCCCTGCTTACATGTGCGCATGGTCTTGTAACCTGCGCGATTAAAAATAGCAGGAAGCGTCATGGTATCTAGGGGATGAAATTCGGTTTGGTTTTGAAACGCTGCACTCGGAGGCAAATGCCACAAACTGCGACCTGTCATGATCATGTGTCTGGATGGTGTACAGACTGCACCATTCATAGACCCCATGTGTCTGGCACTTTCGAAAACCATCCCACTAGCGGCCAATCGATCGATGGTGGGAGTCTCCAAGATGGAGTTGGGGTCATATTGTTTCAGATCAAAAGGTGACTGATCATCTACCAATACAAATAGAAAATTAGGTCGCTTCTTCACTTCCTCCCTGCACCCTCCGAAAACCAATCCAACTCCTAGGAACAAAATGAGTATGCCACATTGAAATCTCAATTTCTTCATACTTAATCCATTAATTAGTCGATCAAAACATCATATCCCTCAGGATACGCTTTACTCTTTCCTTTCTTTAAAGTGATTCGAATCGGCTGATCCGAACTGTAATAGAGTTTGCCATCTACTGACCTCAATGTTGCTGTAGCTGGTGCATCTATGGCTTCAATCTGATATTGACCATACTGGAGCAACTTGCCCTTGCCAAGATAGAGGTAGTCCAATTCCTTACCTTTGACAGAGCTGATTCCAAAAATACCCCGAAACACATTGTTCTTCCCCGACTTGTATAATCCGTCATCAGTAGCATTGTAGATGTATTGACTTGATTCGCTAGAGACTACTTGAATGCTTACAAAATTGTCGGATGTAGCCAGAGTAGTGATACCTTGGATAGATTTGTTACCTGCCTCGTATGCTTCAAAAACTCCTACAAAAGGACTTTTCACAGCATTGTTTCCCGTCTGCCTAACCACCAATGTAGGTGTGACCTGAGGACTTTTATTGACTTGACCTGGGGTCAGGTCTGATCGCAAAGTAGTCGGCGGTGCATCCACCTGATACAATTCCCTTCCTGTCTGCCCCATCATCCACATATCAATCTTAAGCTCAGGAGATACCGCATCAATCGTCCAAGACGACCAAAAATCTCCGTCGTGATCTACTTTTCTCACATTCTCGAAGAATGAATATGCAGGATGAGGAACATCTGTGATGGAGTCCGCTTGCAAGTCCAAAACTTCATTCTTTGCATTTTTCAATTCCATCGTATTGCCCAATATGTGCTGTAGATAGTCGTTGTCCTCCAAATCGGATCTAAAAATATCCACATAATACCCAGTCGTAGGGGATGTACGAACCATCGCAATCAATCGGCGTTTTTCATCCGCAGACACATCTGCAAAAGAACAATACTCAGAAGTTGTGTTCTCGTTGTAAAATTGATCAGATGACACGAATGGATCCATGGCATTGACCGTGATGTCTCCTTTGCTATAGCCCTGAACAATGGTGTTGCTAGCAACCGCCCCACTGTAATATTTCATATCAGGTGACCAATAAGATTCATAAGCAGCTCCATCTGGTGCCAATGCCCACCCCTTGCCATAAAACTGCCAAGCCAAGCCATTGGCTGATAAATGATGTTGGTGAGTACCTCCGTACAAGGTAAACATCATACCATCTTCATCGTCATTGCCATTTTTCATGATCAGATGACGGTGAAATGACGAGTAAGCAGCTCTATTGTAGGGCAAAGTACTCTCAGAGGTGGTCAGAGGTTGATTCAAAATGATGCTCCTCCAACCGGACTGTGATCGATCATACTGTCCAGAGTTTACTCCCTTATTCAATACTGTCGCGATTTTATCTGCATTCTCTTGGTTGTTTTGCCAGGTATAATAAGTGTACAAGCGTTCGAATACCTCATAATCTAGTGGTCCTCCTCTCATGTCTCCAAATACAACCAAGTTGCCTCTGGCATCTAGCCAACCTAGGTTAGCCATTGCTGCCTTTTGAATCATTGGGTTTTCCCCTACGGTATTTACACCTGCACGATAGAGAGGCAGAGCCATTTCTAGTACAGCACCAATCATACCTGAGGCATACCCTGGTGATTCTGGCCAGAGTCCTGTATTTGTGTCATAGTTTTTCATGATCTCTGGGAGTGCATCGTGATGCTTGCCCGAGATTTGTGTGTAGTAAGGAATGTAATATTCTTTGCCTTTGCCATCTGCATAGTACTCATTGGACTCCAATACCAACATGCTACTAATGATATGGCGGTAACGATTGACATTCCAGTTGCCCTTTGCACCTCCACGCACCAGTCCTATTTCTATAAAGCGTTTGAATACCGTACCAGCCATATCTGTGACAGTCATATTCAATTTAGCGAATTGGTTGCTTGGATTTTGAACCATGTAATCATGAAGAAAATCATAAGCAACAGCAGCAGGTTGCTGTCGATCATCATGGATCACTTCATAATCATAATAACCCATAATCCCTCCTGGAGCATAGCCTCCTGGACCTTTGGTAGATTGATCAGGATCAAGTGGCGGCTCCATATAATAGATACCCATCAGCCAAGTCCATAAGATGTCGGATGAGAACTTGGCATATTTTTCTTCTTGAGTAATGTAGTATGCAAACGCGGCCTTTTCGGCCAGTTCCAGTATCTCCTTGTTGTTATTACGGATCATGTGTCCTGTCTTCTTGTACGGGATCAATACTGGAGTAGTATCACCAGAAGACCTACTAATCCCCCACATATCACCTGTTTCATTGAATGGGGTTCGTCTTTCCAAGGGTACATTGACGTAATCATTCCAACGTCGCATGCCTGGAAGTCGCACCGTAGGCACAGGAGCATTGCCCTCACCATAGTCCCAATCCTGACCTTTGATGTAACATTGGGTGTAGCGCTCACCTTCTTTCCAATACATGGCTAGTCGAGAAACAATCCATGCTGAATCAGATTGGTGACGTGTCACATGGGGGTCTATCTCAGCGAGCAATTGCTCCCAGCTGTCATTGGCCCATGATTCCGTTTCTATTTTCTGTTTCAGATTTAGACGATCCTCTTTACTGACAAGTAATGTAGGATGATTTCCGATGGAAGGGTTGGGTTGACCCAGTAGTGGAATGTAAAAAACCACTAGCAAAGCCAGGGTGTGAAGAAATCTAAATGGCATGTTGTCCAATTTTCTTGAATAATAATTTAATCTTTCTGATGGCAATTTCTCAATATTGACTCGGATTGGCTATGACTTATCGTCCCCTACTGATAAAATATGATTCAATCGTCATATTTCTTCCTAGCAATCACGGCAACACAGTCATACAAATAGAAAAGACTCGATCACAATTGTCCCGAGTCTTTTCGTTTCTCTATTCTGATTCATTGGTGTCTGAGCTATATACAATCTTGAGCATTTTTTGCACATCATCATAGTCGCCAGACACTACCTTCTTATTGATTTGCAGCGACGAAGCTTCTTGATTCATGTGAAGACGAAAGGTAGTTTTGTCTTGCCCATGAAAAACCACATTTGGCTGTTTTCCAAATCCCTCAACCAAAGCTGTGTACTTGGACAGTGCGTGTATCAGTACCTGTCCCTCGCGACGTAGATAACTACCATGTCCTATGAATAGCTCGCTGACATTGTCGACCTTGGTATCATCTGCTCCCTCTTGGAATTTCATCACCGTCAGGTACGCATCTGTCTCCCATCCATTCATTTGGTTGACACTGTTGCGATGCTTGAGTCTACCGTCTGCCAGTAGGTTAAAATATAATTGTGTTGTCTCTCCGTTTTGAGTGATTGAGACCCCGATAAAATCCTTGCCTTCGAATCGTTCGATGACAGGGAGCTGCTCTTTGTTCTTGTCAGACTTCAACACGATCGCTGATATGAATTTGATTCTATCCGTCTTTTCTGCAGGTGTGATGGACCAATATGGTTCTCTTTCATCAGGCTGATGATCCTTGTACCCCAGTTTCTCCGTCAAACGCATCTGTTCGGGAAAATCATGAGGCAAACCACCCACGGGAAAAGTCTCAGGGTACAGTGGACGAACAAGCACCTCTGACTGTTCATCTTTGACTATCAGATCCATCCCTTTTCTCTTTGACTCACCATTGTAATGGAGCAACCACTCAAATTGCCCTGGCTCATGAGCCAACAAATCATCGATGACTAAGATCACATCTCCAACCCACACAAAGTGACGGTAGTTTCTCGCCAAAATCTGAGCATATGGACCCGTAGCATTGGCCATCACATATTTAAAATTCTGTCCTTCTACCAGATAGTGCAAAGAGGCAGGATTGACTACTCCATAATAGGGATCTCTCTTATTTTGACCTTTTCCGTCAAACAACACTACATTGTGTGCCTCACTCTGACAATAATATTCACTGTACAGGGGATTACCATAGGATGACTTGCCTGATTCGGCAATGATGTATTTGCCATTGTGAAAGACCACAAATGAACCTGCATCTGCGTGGGTATGATTCCAAGTAAAACCTGACTTCACAGCAAGCAGTGTGGCATTATCTTCCCAAGAGCTACGCATAGTTGCCCACCCCATATCCGCAAACAGTATCGAAGTAGGCAAGTCAGGTACATAGTCAGATGGCAGTACAGGCAAATCTGGATGTAAAATTAATCCTTCTGGAGAGTTCAGTCTGAGGTATTCTCTATCGTTTCCACTGTTGTTGACTTGGTTGATGTACCAAGCATACCTATCCTTTTGAAACCCCAAATTCCATAATAAAGTCACACTCCCTAGTCCTGTGATCTCCATGCCTGAGTCTCCAAAAGGAACTGACTGTACTTTATTGTCCTGAACATAGTAACTCGCATGAATGAAAAAATCTGCGATTTTGTCCAATACTGGCAACTCCACCTGTGGTTGATCAGGCCAGACCTCTTGAAAAGCCAGTCTGAACAACAAATACTGAGATATGCCATAATTGGCGTAATTGACGCTTTCATAAAAACCGCCTTCTCGATCAAAAGTTGACGGTTTGTTTTGCAAAATGCTCCCAGAGTATGTCACCCACTCGGTAGCTGTCGCTGCGATTTCTTGAGCCCACTGGGTTGCTTCTGGAATCTCATCTCTCACTGCCAATGCACCTACACCTGCCATATAGACGCACGCACTCCACCAGTTGTGCCCCATGGTATCGAAGGTATGAAAGTTGGTATCGACTAGCAACCAATCTTGTCGTGCGGGATCTATACCAACCCGAACAAAGTCTGTGGCAATTTTGTGTCTTTCGTCGGGTGTCAAGAAAGTATAGATGCAATCATACCCAACGGCTATATAAAAACTCGTATGCGAGGTCTTGAGTCCGCCTTGCCAAGAGGGTGTTCTACTGAGAAGTTCATTGCCTTCCCATGTTTCTTTGGAGGTATAATCCTCCAAAATTCTTTTGATCGATTTCGCGTACTGTTCCTCACCTGTCATCCGATAGGCCAATCCCAATAGCAGACAGTCAGCAGCCCCTCCCTTGTTGCTTTTGACTAGCGTTTTGGCTTGTTTGAGTTGATCATTCCAGAGTTCCTTGATCGCTGGGTCGGACTTTATCTGACTTTTGAGTCTCGTGATGTTATCATCTGTGTACAGCAGATAGTTTCTGTCTTGGGCTATGGATGTGCTACATACTGACCCCAATAGAATGACAAATAGAGAAAGAATTTTGAACTTATACATTTGTTTGTTGGATCTAAACTTGAAATAATGATTTATTGATAGGCTACCCAAAACAATGTTGGTAAAGTGTAATAATAAAGGGCTCTCCTAGTACGGAGAGCCCAATGTTCAATTGAATGAACCAAAAAGGATTTTCAATCTCAAATAGAAAACACTAGGTCTATTTGAGAACAAAATAGCAAGGCACACACCTTGCTATTTGCCATTATTCAACTATAAAATTTTAATGGTTCTCCATATAAGCCTGAAGTTCTTCAAGGCTCTTGAATGTCATAAACCAATCACAAGACCAATCAGTACCAATTAAGCTGGCAGTAACATTACTTGCGCCAAAACCAAATGAATCCCAATAAGTAAGACCACTAGCTACGTCAAAACTCGCATTGTTTTCAATAAAGTCTCTACCATCCCAATAGAATACTCCTCCATCTAAGGCAGTACCTGCAAAATTGTTTGCTGCAAAACCTGGGAATGATGGCTCTGGAACCAGCTTAGTCCATTTTGTAAATGGCACAACACCGTCTGGCAAATCAACCTTCATAGCATAGATTGGGTATTCTTTGCTGTACACCCAGTTTGGTACATATTGAGGGTCACCTTCTAGCTTACCGCTAGTTGCAGGCTTACCATTTTTGTACATGCGGAAGAAGTCCATTCTAGCTTCTGCGAACGTAAGAACCATCTTACTCCCCGTTTGATGATATGCCATTTTGTGATCTGTAAACTCACATCTGATTTTATCGGCATCTGTCGTGGCTGTGAGTACTTCCTCATCAAATTCGAAATAATACTTCCCAACAGGTGTGTTCTCAGCGATATAAGCCTTAAGGTTATCAAGTGTCTCAAACGACCTGATGAAATCTACCGAATATCCTGTCTCAGATGAACGTGCAGTGATATTGAATCTAAAGTCGGAAACAAGGGTTTTCTCATCTACTGGTATAGTAGTCTCAACATCACTATCATCTATAAACGGAGCACTTCTCAAATCCCAGTAATACACATCACCAGACAAGATGCCTCCGTATTGATTCACATCCCCTCCAAATACACCTAAATCCGTTTCGAGTGAAAGATCAAAGTCTCCCAACCTAGTCATTTTCATCGCCACATATGGGAAGGAACCTCCATCGATCAAGATAGACTGGTTAAACTTCAGGTCGGATTGCTTACCACCTACAAACTCTACAGAGAGCATACCGTCAGCCACGGAAGAAGTTCCACCTTGCTGAGGTTCCCAACCTCCGTCACCATTATCAAATGTCTCATCAATTCCAACAAAAGGATATACAAACTGTGGACCTGTAATAGTCTCAGGTTGCACCACTAGTGTGATTGCACCTGTGACACCTACCGGTATAACGGCTTGTATCTCGGTGTCTGCTACAGAAATCAACTCAGCTACCGAATAGCCAGCGTCACTGGTCGAAGCAAATCTCACCTCAACATCACTCATCTCAGTACCAAAGTTCTCTCCAGTGATGGTAATAATCTCTCCAGCAGATCCTGCCGCAGGATCAATACTAGTAATCTTAGCTCCTGCCAATACGACGAAATCTTCATCAAATCCTGCCTCATTGGTCCAAACTTTTACTGTTACTTCTCCAGTTACCGCACCATATGGCACACGCACACGAATCTCTTCGTTATACACCGTGTCAATCACCTGCGATGCTACACCCCCAAAACTCACAGTTACGGCTTGAGGATAATCTCCAAAGTTAGTCCCTGTGATCACCACAAGTTCGTTAGGCTTTCCTGATTTAGGACTATAATCGCTAACTGTAATATCTGGATATTCAGTTATTTTGGGTAGTTCTTCTTCGAACTGACACGCAGAGTACACTGCGACAATCACTCCAATCACTATCCCAAAAAACGCCTTATTTTTAAATATGTCTTTCATAAGATTAAATTTTTTATAATGTACCAATAGGTTTACCATCCTGGATTCTGCAACAGCTCTTCTGTAATCAGAATATCAGCAAGTGGAATTGGAGACAAATAATTCTTTCTAGTAAAGTTTCTATTAGATGTAGCATCTAATATCACCGCATTTAGCAGTGTTCCTGTACCATTCTCAACTTTTTCCAATCCGAAAGGAAAAAACTCAGGCTTGTAAAGAGAAGCATCTGTTTCATAGATAGTACCTTCAATGATTGGCCCATGTACAGCAGCACTTAACTCTGCTTCTGCAATACCCCATCTTTTTAGATCATTGAATCGGCTGTTTTCACCAAACAACTCCAAAGTTCTCTCTCTTCTAATTTCTTCCAACATGTCTAACCCATTGTCATTCACTAAGGAATTTGATAATGGATCCAATCCAGCTCTGCCACGTGTCAAGTTGATTGAAAGATTAAGATCTGCATCACTGATTGCTCCGTCTCTTTCAAACAACGCCTCTGCATAGATCAAGTAAACCTCTGCCAATCTCAAATATGGGAAGTTTTGTGACTCCTGCGTAGTTTGTCTATAGTTAGGATAATCATATGACTCGAATTTTTGATTGGTCACACCTACACCAGATGCGGTTTCACTTTGTGCTGTGAGTGCTGGTGATCCATCCGCTGGTATATCTGAAAAGTATGACTTCATTCGATAGTCTCTATTCTTTATTTCGTCAGACATTTTATTATATCCTTGAAACAAAGCAGATTTATCAATTGGCAAACCATCCGTGCATAAGAACAAGTCCAACATTTTTCTACTTGGAGCCAAACGTCCCGCTACAGTATGACTAATCTGTGCACTAGCACCTGCTTGACGCAAAATAAAATCATAAATACCCTGAATAATAAACTCATTATTACTGGATTTGCCCAATCCCAGTGGATTAGATGCATCACCATCCAAGTTGAAAAGGTAGTAGTTACTCATGTTGTCTAGGACGTCATTGTGATTCCACAATTCGTACCCGCCGTTGTTAATCACATCGGCAGACAAAGTAATAGCCTCAGATAGCATATCAGATACTGAAGGGTATTGATCAGGCACGAAAGATCCCGCTCCTACTGTCTCTCCATCACCATCTGTGCTTGTACCCACATATTTTTCCCATGTAGCTTCATACAACAATACTCTGGCTTTCAAAGACTCAGCGGCCCACTTGCTCACTTTACCTTTGTCGCTGTCTGGTATTTCCTGCTCAATTGGCAGCCCTGCTATCGCAACATCCAAATCAGCTAAAACCTGTGCTACTACTTCATACCTGCTATTTCTTTTGGCTAATTTCAATTCTGCATCATCCAATTCGAAATTTTCGGTAATAATAGGAACTCCACCAAAATTCTGAAGCAATTCATAGTAATGGTACGCTCTGAAAAAGTAAGCCGTAGCTACATATCTATTAATATCAGCCATGTCTCCAGTGAATTCTTCACTTTTAGCGATCAATGTATTGACATCACGTAGAAAATAATAATGATTGGTCCAATAAGGATTAGTTTGTTCTACAGTGTTGGTACCACGACCCTCAGCTTGAGGCAAGGCAATCAAATCACTCCCAAAATCCATCCAGTCACCATAACCAGTATAATATGCATCTGCCAAACCGCTGCCTTTCACTCTGCTCCATCCAATCAAATTGAAGTACAATTGATTGGATGCATATTCGAAGTGCTCTGGGGTTTTGAAGTAAACCGCCTCGGTATAGCTACCTCTAGGTTCTAGGTCGATAAATCTATCTTGACAACTTGGCATCAATGCTAACAGCAGCGCGACAAGTGTTATATTTTTTAATAATTTCATCATTTCTTCGTTTAATAATTTAAATACTTAGAAAGTAATCACTGCGCCTAATGCGTAAGACCTCATGAAAGGGTAAACATTGTTGGCACTCTCTCCCATTTCAGGATCATATCCATCCTTTATACTGGTGGCTTCCCACAAATCATTTCCTGAAAAGTAAATTCTAGCTTTAGATATCTTCACGACATTCGTGATTTCCGAAGGAATGGTGTATCCAAGCACTAAAGTTTTCAAACGAATGTATTTGCTGTTCTGCAAAAAGAAATCGTTGTTTCTATAGTTGTATTGCGCTCTGGTAGAGCTAGTGGTCAACTTAGGGTACTCTGCATCTGTATTGTCCTCTGACCATGTTTTGCCCAAAAAGGCAGTCGTTTGATTAGACCATGCAGCATAGAATGGATAAGAAAGATGCCCTATTCTCTGTACATTTTGTTGCAGGTGTCCTTGGAAATTCGCCGTAAAGTCGAATCCCTTCCACGCTAAATTGGTATTGATTCCAAAAAAATAATGTGGGGCATTGTCTCCCATAAATTTCAAATCACCACCTTCTTCGGCAGTAGCAGAAATCTGACCATTACCATCCAAATCCTTTTTGATGATGTCTCCAGGTCTCAGTATAGATGTACCAGTTGGTAATTCCCCACCACCACCATACGCTGCGTAGTATGCATCTACCTCATCTTGTGTCTGAAACAATCCGTCTGTCTCGTACATCCAATATGCGTTCAATGGGTACCCCACACGGTATTGGTCATTCGAGGCATTGTTCAACCCAGCAACCCAGCTTTCAGCACCTTCTAATGACACCAACTCATTGGTATTGTTAGCCATATTGACTGATATACCATATCTCAATTCACCAACTTGATCTTTCCACCCAAGGACTGCTTCCCAACCTTTGGTTCTAAGGTGTCCTATATTTTGTGTAGGAGCAGTTCCTCCCAATCCTGACCAGAACACTTGACTAGCCAACATGTTTGGGTTGTTCTTGATAAAATAATCAAAGCTTCCAGACAGTTTATGCTTAAACATCGTAAACTCAACGCCAAGGTTTGTCATCTGTACTCGTTCCCAGGTTCTTACGTTGGTCGTCACACTACTCACCCTAGCTCTGGTTTGATTCGCAGGATCGACACCAAATGGAATAGTACCAAATGCCATCGTAGACAAATAATCATTCTCTCCAATACCCGCTTGACTTCCCATTTCAGACCAACTTGCCTTCAACTTCAAAAAACTAAGTATCGAATTGTTGCGCAAGAAACTCTCCTCTGACACCACCCATCCGAGTGATCCAGAGAAATAGTTTTGCCACTTGTAACCATCGGCAAACCTAGAAGAAGCATCTGCTCTGCCCAATGCTTCGACCAAATACTTTCCTTGGTAGTCGTAGTTAAATCTACCAATGTATGAATACAGACCCCAATTTCCTTCACCACTCTTATTGGTTTGGACACCCGTGCCTAAGCTTAGCGTATATACATCCAAGGATTCTATACCATCTCTTCTTGCTTCGATGTTTGACGACCTATCAAGATCAGCAGTCACACCCCCCATTAACTTAAAATTATGCCCGGAACCGATAGTCTTAGTATATGTCAAATAAGCATTGTATGACTCTCTGGTTGATTCCAAAAATTTAGAATTGATATAAGTGGTTGCATTGGCATCTTGTACCAAAACACCTGCCCAAGTGTACAATGGAACAGACAATACATATTTATCTTCCATATCAGATCTTTGACGGTAAGATGCCAAAACCTTGAATTCCAGTCCTTCTACTATCTGAGCTGTCAATCCTACATTGATCTTGGTAATATGGTTTTCCTTTTCTTCTCTACCTCCATCAACAGTCTGGCCTACAGAGTTTCTATTTCCTATTTCAAAATTAGAAAACCACTGGCCGTAAGGGTTGTAGGCAGGAAAGATCGGAGGGTCACTGAAGATACTACCCGCTTGAAGTCCCGTAGATGGAGATGATGTTTTAATAAACTGATGAGACAATCCTACATCCAGACTGATTCGATCAGTGATTTTCTGATCTACATTCATTCTAAATGTATATTGCTTCTGTCCGTCATATGCAGTCTTCAACGCACCTTGGTCATCAGAGAAATTCCCAGATACTCTATAGTTCGTTTTATCGGTTGCTCCAGAGATAGACAAATTATGTTGCTGTGAATAGGCATTGCCATACATCTCGTCAAATCGATCAGCATCTCCTAGATAAATCGATCCCCAAGCCGTGTCGTCATAAACTCTTTCTACACCGTTGGACATATCGACCAAATTCTCTCTTGTACCCCATTGCAGGTACTGACCGTTACCTTCAGCATCGACTGCTGCTAAAAAGGCTGTACCAAATTCACTCATGTTTGGCACAGGAGGTTTATTACCTATGGTCTTCACACGGTAGCTACCACTATACTGAACCTGCATAGCGCCAGAGCCTTTTTTTGTCGTCACCAAAATAACCCCGTTGGCTGCTCTGGACCCATAGATCGCAGCAGAACCATCCTTTAGGACAGTCACCGATGCAATATCATCTGGGTTCATGTTGTTGAACTCCGTCTCTACAGATGGTACTCCATCAATCACATAAAGAACCGAACCTCCATTGATCGAAGTAGTCCCTCTGATACTGACATTCATGTCCTCATTTCCTGGACGAGCACTTGCTCTTGTGATCTGAAGTCCTGGAGTCTGTCCTTGCAAAGACAACAAAGGATTGTTGACGGCTTGACTTTGAAAAGCCTTGTCATCGACAACCTCTACAGCACCAGTCATAGTCTGCTTGGTTTGTTCACCATATCCCACGATGATGACCTCTTCTAGACTTTGTGCGTCCACTTCCATGTTGACCGTGAATTGCGAACGTCCCCCTACTGTTATATTTTGAGATACATATCCAATAAAGGATACTGTGATCTGAGCGGATTGATCGGTAACTTTCATGCTGAACTTACCATCTAGATCAGAAGTAGTACCATTGGTAGTACCTACTTCCATGATCGTTGCTCCTGGCAATCCTATGCCAGTTTCGTCTAATATCTGCCCAGAAATCTGGGTTCCTTGTGCGTAAACTGATATTGCCGATAAGCAAATCAGCATCAACACAACCATACCTCTTGATAGAGTATATGCTATACTTTTAGTTATAGTTCTTTTCATAAATTTAGTTTCATAATTAATGCTTAATACCTTACTGATAAGGTGCTACTTGCTCAGGTCCCAGACTCCCTTCTAGTCATACAGGACTGTTGACAAGTTGCTAATCTGACGGTGTAATTTTTTGTCTCATAAGTTTATCGTTTTAAATAATCATCCATTACAGTGTAAACCGAGCTCATGGTTTACAATACAATCTTAGATATTCAAGTTATGAAGCGATATAATTCATGATTCATTGGTTATAAAACATCGCCCAAAAGGCTCATACGCTCAAACAGAGCCGTTTTTCGCTCATTTTTAGGCCTAGAAAAAAAAATTACAAAATTTAAAAGAGCGATAAGTTATAGAGTATCAAGACGATTCCTAGGCAAAGACATAGCTCAACTCAGGAATCTCACGCACCGTGCCCCTCACTTGCAAACTCTTGAGGAGTCTTGCCAAATAGTTCTCGAAAAGTTTTGGAAAAATAAGCAGTCGAGTTGAAGCCAGACATGTAAGCTATTTCTTTGATAGAACCAGTTTTCTTCTTCAACAGCTCTGCCGCGTATTTGAGACGAATGGTTCGGATAAAATTGCTAGGATTTTGCCCAGTGAGGGAATTGACCTTTCGATAGAAGTGCGACCGACTCACCCCTATCTCGTGGAGTAGTTGCTCCAGCCCAAAATCAGAGTCGCTTACATTGTCAACTATAATCTTGGTCACATCGTCCAAAAATTTCTCATCCAGCGAATTGGTGGTCAATTCATTGGATGCGATAATTCCTGTTTGAGATAGAAATTTTTCTCTCAGTCTCTTTTTCGATTCAAGTAAGTTTTTGATCCGTGCCCGCAGTACGTGTACATTGAAAGGTTTAGGCAAATAGGCATCTGCTCCAATATTATAACCTTCTATTCTATCTTCTTCCAGACTACGAGCAGTCAGCAATATGACAGGGATATGACAGGTGTCTGGATTGGTTTTGACCGAACTACACATCTCAAAACCATCCATCTCTGGCATCATGACATCACTGATGATGATATCTGGATAAAACTTCAAAGCCTTTTCTAAACCTTCTCGACCATTGGCGGCTTCTTTGATTTTAAATTGATGTCTCAGTTCATTTTTGAGATGTAACCTTAGTTCCTTGTTGTCCTCTACAATCAATATGGTTTGACGATCAGCAGTATCTATGTCTATTTGCTCGTCTGCATCCAAAATATCCATATCTGAAATTGACAACTCGTACTCCAGAGATTTAATGCTGTTCATATCAAAATCTTTGATATTACGCCTTACTTCCTGATTGGATCGCAGTGCATCACGCAGTTGTTTACTTTCTTGTGGTAGTCTCACTGTGAAGCGACTTCCCTTGCCGTACTCACTATCGACCAAGATTACTCCATCATGTTGCTCTACCAGACTCTTAGTAAAGTTGAGTCCTATCCCTGTACCAGAATTGGTGCTATCAATATGAAAAAATCTCTCGAAAATAGCTGCTTGCTGTTCCTTTTTGAGTCCTATGCCTGTGTCTTCCACGATGATCTCTACATACTCCTCAGAAGTCTTTTTTGCTGAAAACATAGGCTCCAAGGTATTCTTGGTGTATTGTCTGACTGATACTCGTATGCTACCAGCAGGTGGCGTGAATTTGAGCGCGTTGGACAATAGGTTGGTAACGATCTTCTCCATTTTGTCTGGATCAAACCATATATATATGTTTTCTACATTGGACTCAAAGTCCAATGCAATGGATTTTTCCTTCGCCAAATCCTCAAAGAGTTTTGAAATATCCTTGGTAAAACTCACGATATCCCCTTTCAGGGGGTCTAGCGGTGCCTTACCCAAATCCATTTTTCTAAAATCCAGCAACTGATTGACTAGATTAAGAAGTTTTCGTGCACTTCTTTGGATCGTGTATGCAGAATTTTTGACAATCTCAGGATCATCAAACGACGAAATGATCTTATCAACTGGGTTCAAAATCAAAGTCAACGGTGTTCTAAATTCGTGAGATACATTTATGAAGAACTGAAGTTTCATCTGATCCAATTCATGTGTTCGTTCTTCATTGATCATCTTTGAGTAATATTTAAAAACAGCCCAAACCACCAGTGATACCAAACAAAAATAGATAGCATACGCCCACCATGTCTTCCAAGGCGGAGGCAATATTCGAATATTCAGTTTGGCAGAAGGGGAACCTTTCCAAACCCCATCCAACGAGGCTTTCACCTCGAACTGATACTTTCCAGGGGGTAAACCTGAATAATTGGCTGTCCGACTCTTTCCAGCATTTACATAGTCTTGATCAGCACCGTGCAATTGATAAGCATATTTTACTCTGTCAGGATTATGAAAATGCAGTGAGACAAATTCCAAAGTGATGTACCCCTCGTTGTATTTCAGAACTATTTCCTTCGTTTTGTCAAAAAAGTCCTCCAAGATGACTCGCCCATTTACTTCCTCACCTACATGCACAGGTTGGTTCAACAATTTCAACTCGGTAATCCTAGGCCCACCTTCTAGTGAGTCTTGTTCGATTTTTTTTGGATCAAACAGGTTGAATCCGTTGATCCCCCCCGCCAATATCCGTCCGTCTGTCATTTTGATGATTGACTTGCTTTGGTATTCCATCCCTTGTAGTCCATCATTGATATTGTAATTTTTAAAACTCTCTGTCACTGGATCGAAATGACTCATGCCACTTTTGGTGATGATCCATAGCTGGTGCTGATCATCCTCTTCTATGCCAATGACGAGGTTGTTGGGAATCCCGTCCTTCGTAGAGTAAGTTTTGATCAACTCAAATTCACTGTTCAAATGATGAAGTCCTATATCTGACCCTACCCAAATGCCTCCATGATGGTCTTCCATGATGGTATTCACCAAATTACCTGTGATATTAGGCTCCATTATGGAATGAAATTTCAACCCATTCTCTATATCTCCAGCTATACTCGTCCAACACATCCCTACAGATGTCCCTATCAGGAGTCTATCTTTGGAATCTACATAAAGTGAAAAAACATAATTGCCTATGATGCTAGTGGAATCAAGTGCATTGTGTTTGAAAAAACTAAACTTGCCATCTCGTGGATCCAAGAGATTGAGACCTGCTTCTTGAGTGCCTATCCATAATCTATGACGGGCATCCTCTATCGCACACCATACAGAGTTTTGACCTATACTATTGGTGGTATTGTCATGTTTGTATTGTTTAAAAATCCCCGTTTTAGGATTCAGTTTATTTAGTCCTCCATCTAAGGTGCAAATCCAAATCCCACCATCAAAACACTTTTCGAGGTAGAGTATCTTGTCGGAACTCAAAGAGTTAGGTTGACGGGGATCGTGCTTGTATTGCTTGAAGGTGCCTTGTGACTCATCAAAAAGATTGAGTCCTGCTCCATCTGTACCTATCCATATATTTTGATTAACATCTTGAAGCACCGACTGGGCAATCCTGATATCAGATCCATTAGATTTTTTATAGAAGTGATGGCCAAATGCACTCTTGGAAATGTCAAGTTTAGCCATTCCTTCGTTGTAAGTGGCTATCCAAAAAATACTGTCTTTGTCCTGCAAAATCTTGGAAGTCTGGTTGTTGGGCAAAGAAAAAGGGTCCGCTGGATCGTGTACCAATGTATGAACCAATGACCCTTTGGCATCCAATACATAGATGCCATGATCAGATGTTGCTATCCATATATAACCTCCAGCACCCTGATATATATCATAGATAGCTATGCTCTCTGTTGTGATTTGAGGTAGATAGAACTCTCCCGAGGTGTCCATGATCGACAGTTGCGAAAGATCGTTTCCTATCCAGACCTTTCCTTCTCGATCCACCAGTAGGGATTTAGGCTGATGATCCAACCTATCTCCCCCTTGATTTTTGATCGCGATTCTTTCAAAATCATCTGTATCACTGCGGTATCTATGGACATGATTACCTCCTGTCACCATCCATATCTGGCCGTCTTTGTCTATATCTATTCTTGAGACATCATTATGATCTATAGAATATGAATTTGACGGGTTGTGTACATAATGTGTGAAACGTAATTTTTCATAATCCCCACCCGCTATTTCATCGAGTGGCGCTTTGCTTATCCCATTTTTTGTCGCAACCCATATCTCATTGGTCAGGCTATTGTAATTGATATCATTGATGACAGCTCGGGTGCTGGCTCTCACAAAATCCCCCTTGTACAATTGGATGCGCCTAAACACACCACGCTCTCGACGGTAAATATTCAAGCCATTTTTGGTACCCACCCATAGATTACCATAGCGATCTTCTTCTATAGCCTGGACTCGGTTGTTGCTGATAGATGCCGTGTCATTGATAATGGGACGAAAGATTTTGAATGTATAGCCATCGTAGCGATTGAGACCATCAATGGTACCAAACCATAGGAATCCCTGACTGTCCTGATAGACGTCCACACAGGTACTGCTTGACAGCCCCTCAAGTGTTGAATATTTCTCAAATTTTAAATTGGAAAACTGAGCCTGAAGTGTTTGCATCACCAAACAGCACATCAGACTATACAACAGATAGTATTTAATCCTTTTTGCTTTCATAATCTTTCTCACCCCTTTTTGCTGCACAGTGCAGTCTATAACTCCCCGTCGATCGCCTAACCTTTCCCAATTATCGGCTGTTCAACTACTGCTATAAAATCGCATCAATCTGGCGCAGATTGATGCGATTCATAATTACTGTGCTCTAAATATAGGAAAATCTTCTACTCGCTCGCAACAAACTTGCTCCATTACTTGTTGTAGTTGTGTTTTGAGCATTCCGATGATGTGGTCACCTCCTTCATTGCCCAGTGCTGCTACGCTGTACATGAAGCTTCGTCCCATGAAAGTAAACTCCGCACCACTCGCCAATGTCCTCGCCACATCTGGTCCTGAACGCAGACCACTATCCATCATGATTTTGATCTGTCCTTTGTATTTTTCTGCGATTTTGGTGAGAGGTGCAATCGTTGATTGCCCTGCATCCAGTTGGCGTCCTCCGTGATTGGAGACGATGATCCCGTCCAAACCTAGTTTAATGGCTCGCTCGGTATCTTCCTCACTGGCTACACCTTTTAGCACAATTTTTCCCTTCCATTTGTCACGAATGGCAGCTACTTTGTCTTCATTGAGTCTCCCTGAAAACGTCTGATCCATGAATTTCCCCAGCTGCTTCATGTTTAGTCCCTTAGGCATGTAGGGAATCAAAGTCTTGAAATTAGGTTGACCATGTAGCAGTGTCTTGACGGCCCATTCTGGACGCCCCATAATCTGGAGTATATTGCTCAGTGTCATCCTAGGGGGCATGGCTAGTCCGTTTCGTATATCTCTGGGACGAAACCCAAAAGTTGGCACATCAGACAACAGTACCAAAACGGGGCATTCTGCTGCTTCGGCTCGCTTCAAAATATCGTCTCTCACCTCCTCTTTGGCTGGATGATAAAGTTGAAACCAGGCTCTGCCTTCTGTCAGTTCGCTGGCACGCTCTATGCTCATAGTCGTGACCGTGCTAAGGATAAAGGGCACATTGTGACGGTAGGCCGCTTTGGCTAAAATCTCAGGTGCATTGGGCCACATCAACCCTTGCAGTCCTACAGGGGCAATACCAAATGGGGCATCATAGGTATGTCCAAAAAGCTCTGTGGACATATCCGATTGAATATGCTTGCTCAAATATTGCGGAATGAGCTGCACATCACGAATCTCCTTGGTATTGCGAATCAGATTGACGTCCTCATTGCATCCCCCATCCAAATACTCAAATGCGAAACGAGGTATTTTCTTCTTGGCCTTTTCGATCAAGTCCTCAATCGAAGGATAGCCTGAATTGTATGTCCATTTACTCATAATTCAAATATTTTATTCATCAAAACCCATTTCTCATTTCCTGTAGCGAACGGCAATCTTGCCTGGTATTGATCCATCAATTGCTCCCATTCTTGTACTTTGGGATTGGCCTCATCTATCTCATTTTTGCGCTGAAAGGAAAACTCCTCGTCAGCCTCTATCATCATAAACAGTCTGTTGGCTACTTGATAAATCTCCATAGTATGGATCCCAGATTCTTTGATGCTATCCAGTATCTCAGGCCATACTTGCTGATGGTGCGTTATGTATGCTGCAATCAAAGATTCATCGTCTTTTAGATCCAGTGTAAGCGTATATTTTTTCATCTCCAATTAAATTTTACCTCTCATCACACGAATACCATAGCTGGCAATGAATACAAAACACAACAAGGGCAATACAAAAGAAAAATTGACCTCCGACACGCCTAATATCTGTACATCTGCATATCCGTCACCTCCCAAATCCAAAATCATTCCTTGAAAAGCGGGCATCAGCGCGCCGCCTACGATAGCCATGACCAAGCCAGCAGCACCAATTTTGGACTCGTCCTCTGTCAATCCTTCTAGGGCTATCCCATATATCGTCGGGAACATCAGGGACATACAAAACGATATCGTCACCAAACAATAGAGTCCAAAAATGCCTTGAATAAAAATGGTACCAAGTGTAAAAACAATAGCTAATAAAGAGAGCAACGCCAATAATCGACCAGAATTGATAAAACGCAGCAGGTAAGTACATAAGAACCGACCCACGAAAAACAAAATAAAGGCAGCAAATTGATAACTCCCTGCAGTGACACCATCCACTCCCATCGACTCTGCATACTGGTAGATATAGGTCCAGCACATGATCTGTACACCTACATAAAAGGCTTGAGCCAATACACCCTGTGCATAATGTGGTTTTTTGATCAGTACCTTGATGATCTCCCAAGTACTAAGATTGTCATCTTCATCTTTGCTCTCTGGCATGTTGCTGATGACGATCAAGATGAAAACCCCTATCACCACCAAGCCTAAGACCACATAGGGGTCTCTAATCACCATCAAATCAGATTGTCGTATAACGGTTTTGGCTGTTTCTGATAAATCCGAAAACTTCACATCATCAGATTTCAGCTTGGCCAACACAAAATTCTGTGCCACCAGCAGCCCTCCAATCAAGCCGACAGGATTGAAGGATTGCGCCAGATTCAAACGACGGGTCGCAGTTTCCTTACTTCCCATTGATAAGATGTAAGGGTTCGCAGTTGTCTCCAAAAAAGCCAAACCAAAAGTCAATACATACAAGCCTATCAAGAAAAAACCAAACTGCTCTGTAACGGCCGCTGGATAAAAAAGCAATGCGCCCGTAGCGTACAGACCTAGACCTATGAGGATTCCTGTTTTGTAGGAGAACTTCCGTATAAACATGGATGCTGGCAATGCCATGGTAAAATAACCTCCATAAAATGCCAACTGTACCAGCGAAGCTTGGAGATTGTTGAGTTCAAGTACTTTTTTGAATGCAGATACCATCGGATCGGTTACTGCATTAGCAAATCCCCACAAAGCAAACAGGGAAGTAATCAATATAAAAGGTAACAGTATCTGTCTGGATACCACTTTGTCATTTTTCATCATCATGCTTAATTTAGTCCTTTGTGATTAGGTCGTAGAACGATCCAAATGTACATATCCTCCATCTACAAAGAGCCACTGGCCAGTAGTGTGAGCACTACGCTCTGAGAGTAAAAACACAGTCATCGCCGCAATTTCAGCTGCTTCGGTCATGCGTTTTTCTAAAGGAATTTTTTCTACGATACGTGCTAGTTTCTCATCTGGGTTGTCAAAGGTATTGAGCCATGTCCTATAAAGTGGCGTCATCACTTCGGCTGGCAAGATGGCATTGACTCGAATACTGTATGGTGCCAACTCTACAGCCCATTCTCGTGTCAGAGCCAATTGAGCCCCTTTGCTCGCTGCATAGCCAGACGTCCCACCTTGACCTGTCACGGCAGTCTTAGAACTGATGTTGACAATTGATCCTTTACTCTCCTTGAGATATGGGAGCGCATAGTGTACCATATCGTAGTAGTGCGTCAAATTCGTCATTACAGATTGTTTAAACCTGGAAGGACTGCCTGACTCCAGCCCTACGCCATCATTGGCACCTGCATTGTTGACCACACCATCAATTTGACCAAATGTCTGGATGGCCTGATCGACAATTCCACGACAAAGATCATCTTCACCTAGCTCAGTTACGATGTTGAGACACTTACCTCCGAGAGATTTGATTTTCTTTTCTAGTGCTTGACCTGCCGCTTCTGAGCGACCTACAATCACTGGAATGGCACCTTCGGCGACCAACTCCATCGTGATGGCTTCCCCAATTCCTTTGGCTCCACCAGTCACTATGTACACTTTATCTTTTAGTTTTAAATCCATTTTTTTAGTAATTAAACTCAACTATTGAGTGTTTATACTTTTATGCTATAGAAATCTGCGGCAGTCTTGCCCATGATTTGATCCTGCTCAAATACTGACAAGGATGCGATATAGTCTGCCAATAGGTCGTGCACCTGACCATAATCCGCTGCCAGCAAACATACTGGCCAGTCCGAACCATACATCAAGCGCTTTGCCCCAAAATGCTCCATACAAAAATCCAAGTATGGTGCAAAATCATCACGGTCCCAGGACTGCCAACCTGCCTCCGTGACCATACCAGATAGCTTGACAGCAACGTGATCAAACCGACTGATTTTCTCCATCTGTTTTGCCCATTCGGCGAATGATGCTTGCTGGATGTTGGGCTTGGCGATATGATCTATCACCAATGGCATCTCAGGCAAAAGTTGTATCAATTGGGTCGCTTCATCCAACTGTGATTCAGTGATCAAGATATCATAGGTCAAGTTGTGATCCTTCAGTTTTTTGACACCTTGTACAAATTGATCCTCTGTCATATATCCAGCAGTTTCTGCTTGGAGGATATGTCGGACTCCTTTGAAATAAGGATTAGCTACATAGCGCTGCAAATCTGTCGACAGATTATCCGATCGGAGATCTACCCAACCCACCACAGCTTTGATACAATCGTGCTGCTGGGCTAGTCCTAGCAAGAAGTCCGTTTCTGTCAAGGACTGATCTGCTTGCACAGCAACACATCCATCTATGCCTCTTGTCTCTAACAAAGGCTGCAAATCAGCGGGCATAAAATCCCGCCGAATGACTGACATCTCCTCTGTGATCCAAGCGTCTCGCTGCGGATCAAATTGCCAAAAGTGCTGATGGGCATCTAACCTCATTGTCCTGAATAAGCTACAGCAGTTTGCTTTGAGGTACCCAAACCGTCGATTCCCAGCTCCATGACATCCCCTGGTTTCAAGTACACGGGAGGATTGAACCCTAAACCTACTCCTGCTGGTGTACCCGTAGATATGATATCGCCAGGCTCCAAAGTCATGAATTGCGACAAGTAACTGATCACAGTAGGAATATCAAATACAAAATCAGAGGTATAACCATCCTGAATTTTCTTTCCATTCAATTTCAACCACAGGTTCAAATTGTGAGGGTCTGCTACTTCGTCAGCTGTGACAATGTATGGCCCTAGTGGTGCAAAAGTATCACAACTCTTACCTTTGACCCATTGACCACCACGCTCTAGTTGAAAAGCACGCTCACTCACGTCGTTGTGCAAGGCATAGCCTAGGACATAGTTCATGGCATCTGCCTCACTCACATAGCTCGCAGTTTTGCCTATCACCACGGCCAATTCTACTTCCCAATCGCTCTTTTGGCTGCCTTTAGGTATCACCACATCGTCATTGGGTCCACAAAGACTAGAGGTAGCTTTAAAGAAAACAACAGGCTCCTTGGGCACTTCCATGCCACTTTCTTCGGCATGTTTTCTGTAATTCAGTCCAATGCAAATAATCTTGCCCGGACGATATATCGGCGCGTCAAATTCTGGATTAGTGATCGTCTTTAAGGACTGAGAGTCTAAGAGTGATTGAACTTCTTTCACTTTATTGTGATCAAAGAAATCTCTATCGATATCCTTTATATGCTGAGATAGGTCATAGTGTACATCACCTACACTGACTCCTGGCAATACTTGGTTGTCTTGTCTGTATCTAAAAAGTTTCATATCTGTTTCTTTTCAATTAATTAATTAATTATTCAATGTGATAAATCCTCCATCTATTGGAAAATCACTACCTGTGATAAATGATGCCTCATCTGAGCACAAGTAAAGCACCAAATCACCAATTTCTTCTGGTTTACCCATGCGTCCAATCGGTTGTGTTTTGGATAGTGCCTCAAACATTTCTGCTTCATTTCCTGGATAGTTTTTGGATAGAAACCCATCTACAAACGGTGTATGCACTCTGGCTGGAGAGATGCTGTTGCAACGGATCTGCTGCGAGAGACAATCCTTGGCTACCGAAAGCGTCATGGCATGCACAGCACCTTTGCTCATAGAATAGGCAAATCGGTCGCTGATCCCAACATGCGCTGCAATAGACGACATATTGACGATGGCTCCACCCTTGCTTTTCATCATCCCTACACCAGTCTGCAGACAATGAAATACTCCCTTGACATTGACTGCATAGATTCGGTCGAGATCTTCTGGAGTCGTATTGCTCAGGTTACCTATGTGCGCAATGCCAGCGTTATTCACCAAAATATCCAAGGGATTGCCGTCGGTAGCTTTGGAGAAAGCTGCCTGTACACTACTGAGATCAGACACATCACAGGCAAAACAGGTAGCTTGCCCTCCTGCGGATCTGATTTCATCAACCACTGCACTGCCTCCCTCTTCATTCAGTTCTAGAATACCTACATCTGCACCATTGCCTGCCAATGCGATCGCTATGGCTCTGCCAATACCACTGCCTCCACCTGTGACAATGGCTCGTTTTCCTGTCAAATCAAATTTCTTTTTCATAATGAGACTCCTCTTTTCCAAAGGATAAAATCGTTTTGTTCCAAATCCATTGCCTTGGTTGATTCACCACTGGCAACTGCTATAATTTTTTCAAGTATTTCTCCCCCTACTTCCGCGATTGTTTTTTCACCTCTCGTAATAGGTCCAGCATCTAGATCGATGATGTCGCTCATTCTCTCTTTCAAACTGGTGTTGCTAGAGATTTTGATCACAGGTGCTACGGGATTGCCCGTCGGTGTCCCTAGTCCAGTAGTGAAAAGAATGATATTGGCACCTGACCCTGCCAAACCAGTCGTAGATTCGACATCATTGCCTGGGGTACACAGCAGATTCAATCCAGGTTTGGTCAATGGCTCTGTGTAGTCCAGCACATCTGTGACCAGAGATCTTCCACCCTTTTTGGCTGCTCCTGCTGATTTGATCGCATCCGTGATCAATCCATCTTTGATATTGCCTGGTGAAGGATTCATATCAAATCCTGACCCGACAGATTTGGCCTGCTGTTCATAGGCACGTTGGATGCGAACAAATTTTTCTGCGACCCGATCGTCAGCACAACGGTCTATGACATCCTGCTCCACACCGTTGAGTTCGGGAAACTCGCTAAGTATCGTAGCTGCTTGTAACGACACCAACAAATCCGAAGCATAGCCCACCGCAGGATTGGCAGAGATGCCAGAGAACCCATCAGAACCTCCACACTCCAATCCTACCACCAGCTTACTCAATGGCGCTGGTTGACGTCCTGTCTTGTTGACTTCTTTGAGTTGCTCAATGGTCTCGGAGATTGCCGTTTTGATGAGTTTTTCTTCGGATTGAATAATTTGTTGCTCCAGATAGATCACTGGTTTGTCGCCAGTAGGATACAATTCCTTTTGAATCTCCTTGAACCAATCGATCTGTGCATGTTGACAACCGAGGCTCAAGACTGTAGCACCCGCCACATTGGGGTGATGCAGGTAGCCCGCCAACAGGCGCAACAGTGTCTCGGCATCCGCACGTGTACCTCCACAACCTCCGTCGTGGTAGAGGAACTTAATGCCATCCACATTCTTAAATACCCGCTGCTGCAGTGGAGATTGATCCGCATCTACACCTCCAATCAAGTCATGCGCATATTGCATGTATTGATTGGGCTTTTTGTACCCCAATGAGGACTTGAGAGTCTCTTCGATCACTTTCAGATTCCTGTTTTCACAAAAAACCAATGGAATAAAAAGCCAATAATTGGCCGTCCCGACCTTACCATCCTGGCGATGGTACCCCATAAATGTCCTATCCTGCCATGCCGCGACATCCAGAGGTTGCCATTCGTGTTTCTTTCTGTTTTCCAGTGAAATTGGGTCTGCAAAATGAGTGACATTGGCAGTAGTAATTGTGGTTCCTGCTGCCAAATCCACATTGGCTGTACCGACTGGTACGCCGTACATATATATTTTCTCTCCTTTTTGGAGACTTTGCGTCAAAAACTTATGTTTCTGATTCACAGGATCTTTTACTTCAATGGTTGCACCATCGACTGTTACTTGTCCTCCTTCGAAATTTTCCAATGCTACGACTACATTGTCATGCTTGTCAATTTTCAAAAATCTTTTGTCATCCATAATCATTACGCTATTCTACTTTCACATAATTAGCGGAAGTCACAATCAGAGACAATTAGAACAGGCATTAATTGCTATGCACAGGTGTGCGCAGTATCTTTGTGCATGGGTAAATATGTCACACTGAAACAACTCGCTCAACAACTCAATCTCTCGCATACGACTGTCTCTAGGGCACTACACGATCACCCTCGCATCAGTCAAGCAACGATCCAAAGAGTCAAGCAACTGGCGGATGAATTGGGCTATGTGCATAATCCCAATGCCCAAATCATGAACCGCGGCAAGACGAAATTCGTCGGGGTGATTATACCAGACATTACGATCTTTTTCTATTCCAAAATAATAGAAACGCTTCAGATCGAATTGGGCAGAGTGGGCTACAGCCTACTCCTGTTCAATACCCAAGAAAATGAAGCAGAGGAAAGAAAAGCTGTTCAATCGTGCATAGAGCAAAGAGTAGCGGGCGTTTTAGCTGCGATCAGTGCTGGCACAAAGCAGCACGATCACTTTGAGAAAATATTGAAACATGAGATTCCTTTGGTGTTTTTTGATCGGGTGGTCAATTTCCTACCTGTTCCCAAAATCATTGCGGATGATTACAGAGCCTCTTATCAAGCCAACCAATACTTGATCGAAAAAGGCTGCAAATGTATCGCTCATGTCACGGCAAGTATCCATCTCAACAATAGTAATAACAGACTATATGGCTATATGGATGCCCTTACCGACAAAGGAATCACCGTAGACGAGCAACTCATAAAATACTATGAAATGAATCCTCAAAGTATTGAACGGTTTTTGATCAAAACTATCAAGAACTATCCTCAACTGGATGGCATCACGGTATTCAATGACTATGTGGCCAACGTCGTGGTAAATGCCCTGCTCAAGCTCGGAAAAAAAATACCAGATGAGATTTCGGTATTTGGGTTTTCGGACGAGCCCATCGCTAGCTACATGCACCCTCAGCTCTCCTCTGTACAGCAAGTGGCTCCAAAGATGGCGAGCCTCAGCGCTCAAAAACTCCTTTCGATCATCAATCAAGATGAAGCACTCACCGCTGAAAAAATTGTCATCAATCAACAACTAGTCATCAGAGAGTCTACTAAGAAGTAACCCCCAAATTTCTATCTCATCTCAAGCTTGGTTTTCAAAACTGGTAAAGCCGTCTGGTTCATACTCTATAAAAATATCGTCCTAATATTTCTCATATCGCTTTCATGAGCCACCCATCAGTATAATTCATAGAACAAAACACCTACCTCATTTGACCAATATGCACTTCAAACATCGATTTGACTCATGATTTATGTTCTATGAATCATAAGTCATATCACTCTTTTTCATTTTCCACCAATATTGTAAAGAGAATGACGAAAACTCATCGTGTCAAGACGATACATGTTAATTGAATCAGTTGGACACTAAGAGCAATTCGATCAAGAAGCAATGATTATGGAATGAACATGCATATCAAGTACAAACTATCTTGTATACCTCATTTCACATCACAGGTGCTTCTCACCTTCATAGAGTCAAATTCAAGATCACGCTAGAAGGAACACATTAAAGAACAAATAATAGATCGCACAAATGAATAACGGAGTATTGTGGGGGATAGATCTGGGGGGAACCAAAATCGAAGGAGTAATCCTCGATACGTTGAATCAAAACAAGATTCTATTCAGAGAGCGCGTACCTACAGAAGCCAGCAAAGGATACACTCATGTACTCAATCAAGTCAAGCATTTGTTTGATTCCATGGTAGCTCATCAGGGCACACCTCCTACCACATTAGGTATCGGGACACCGGGGACTTTGATACCTAGCACTGGACTCATGAAAAACAGCAACGCTGTGGCACTCAATGGCAAACCCATGAGAGATGATCTTTCGCAACTGTTAGATATACAAATAGAAATGGCCAATGACGCCAACTGTTTTGCATTGGCAGAAGCCAAATTGGGAGTAGTGAAGGAACTCTACCCAGAGGCAAAAGTCGTATTTGGAGTGATATTGGGGACAGGTGTCGGAGGCGGTCTAGTTGTGAATGGTCAAGTAATCAATGGTCATCATAGCATTGGCGGAGAGTGGGGTCACAGTTTGCTTCCAGGATTTGAGGGTCGTCAGTGTTTTTGTGGCAAAACAGGAGACAACGAGAGTATCCTGTCAGGACCATCACTAGAATGGTACTACCATCAACAGACTGGCGTACAAAAGGAACTAAAGGAAATCGTCGCATTGGCAAGATCCAAATCTGACCATGTAGCTGTACAAACTCTACAAAGACTCACATCTGGTTTTGCACAAGCGATCAGTGTGGTGATTAATATCATAGATCCAGATGTGATAGTCATAGGTGGTGGTGTAGGCAACATCGATGAACTGTACTCCGATGGACGTGCAGCAATCAATCAACACATGTTTAACCATGATTTTCAAGCAGCCATGGTCAAACCTGCACTAGGTGATAGTGCGGGAGTATTTGGAGCTGCCTTTTTAACAGAGAACTAACATCAGATAATAAACATCTTGCTCCGAAAAGATTAAAAACCATAGAAGAGCATAAAACAATACATATGAAAAATCACATTTTAACAATCGTCCTAGTCGGACTTATCGGTATGGGGTGCCAACAAAAGCAAAAGGAAGCTTTTGATATCGACAAACAGCTCGATTATTGTGTCTCACAAGCTCAAAAAACGCTTCAACTCATTCCCGATGATTCTGCTTCTATACCAAGAAATATCCCCAACGGCGCAAAGGATTGGACGTATGTTGAATACAGAGATTGGACGAGTGGTTTTTGGCCAGGTACACTTTGGTATCTGTATGAATATACGGGAGCGCAAAACCTAAAAGAGGAAGCAAATCAGTTTACTCAATATCTGAAACCACTTTCAGTAGAACCCGCCACAGATCACGACTTGGGATTTCAAGTATTTTGTAGTGCAGGCAACGGATACCGTCTGACAAACAACCCGGCCTACAAAGAAATGATCCTCAAATCATCAGACACACTCGCTACACTCTACAACCCAGTAGTAGGTACAATTCTGTCTTGGCCTGTCAAGACAGAATATCCTCACAACACGATCATTGACAACATGATCAATCTAGAAATGCTGTACTGGGCAGCAGAAAATGACGGAACACCCGCATTGAAAGAAATTGCTGTGACACATGCAGACAAAACCATGAATAATCACTTCCGTGACGATTTTTCGGCATATCACGTAGTGATCTACGATACTATCACTGGAGAAAAAATCAAAGGCATCACCCACCAAGGGTATGCTGACGAAACCATGTGGGCTAGAGGACAAGGTTGGGCGATATATGGCTATACCATGATGTACCGAGAGACAAAAAAGCCAGCGTATCTCAAAATGGCACAAAACACGGCACGCATCTATTTGGATAGGTTGCCTTCAGACATGATCCCTTACTGGGACTTTGACGCGCCAGGCATCCCTGATGCACCTAGAGATGCATCAGCAGCAGCGATAGTTGCTTCGGCATTATTAGAATTGTCCTTGTATAGTGAAGAGGCACTGTCAAATGAATATGTGTCTAAGGCCACGGCCATGTTGGAAGAATTGTCCAACAACTACCAGAGCAGGAATAAAAATACTGCATTTCTGATGCATTCTACAGGTCACCACCCCAATGGGTCTGAAATCGATGCTTCTATCATCTATGCAGACTATTATTATGTAGAGGCACTTTTGAGACTGAAAAAACTACAACAAGGAGAACCAATAGTAAATTCTGTATTGGCTAGTTTCCTTCCTAAGAGTAATAAATCATAAATTAGATATTGGCAGAATTAAATTCTACCAAATCAAACCCACAAAAGCATGAACAAAAGACTTATTTATTACTCCATAGTCGTCGCGATGGCGGGCTTTCTCTTTGGATTCGATACGGTCGTGATCTCTGGAGCCAACCTACCTATCAAAGAACTGTGGCAAACCTCTGAATGGTTTCATGGCACTTTTATCATGTCCATGGCTTTGTGGGGGACTGTCATCGGAGCATTGATAGCAGGGTTTCCTACTGACAAATTTGGTAGAAAAAACACCCTTATTGGTATTGGAGTTCTATACTTCGTATCGGCCATTGGATCAGGATTAGCGACTGACCCCTACATGTTTTCATTTTTCAGATTCATAGGGGGGCTAGGTGTAGGCATCTCTTCGATCGCCGCACCTACCTACATCTCTGAGATATCCTCAGCCAACAACCGCGGAAAACTGGGTGCTCTGTATCAATTCAACATCGTGTTTGGTATACTGATCGCTTTCATCTCCAACTACCTACTCAAAGGAGTCGGTGGAGCCAATGACTGGCGATGGATGCTTGGGATCGAGGGATTGCCAGCGATTATTTACACAGTCATGGTATTTGGTATTCCCAAAAGCCCAAGATGGCTGGTATTGCACAAAAATGATGAGGCTGCAGCACTAAAAGTATTGCAAAAAACCTCGACCGCAGAAGAAGCTCAAGCAATCTTGGTTGACATCAGATTGGATCAAGAACAAACGAAGGACGATGTATCGAGTGTATTCTCCAAAAAATACAAGGTATCCTTACTGCTGGCCTTTTTGATTGCTTTTTTCAATCAATTGTCAGGCATCAATTTCATCCTCTACTATGCTCCAGAGATACTAGAAAAAGCAGGATTTGCCACATCTGATTCTCTGTTTAGCTCCATAGCCATCGGGTTGGTCAATCTGATATTCACCATCGCAGGGATGTACCTGATCGACCGAGCAGGAAGAAAGCAACTCATGTATATAGGTTCGTTTGGCTATATCATTAGCCTTTTGATGGTCGCCTATGGCTTCTACACCGAAGCTACCGCCAGCTTCAAACTTGCCTTCATTCTCCTGTTCATTGCATCACATGCCATAGGACAAGGTGCAGTGATATGGGTGTTTATCTCCGAGATATTCCCCAACAGGGTACGGGCTTATGGACAAGCTTGGGGCTGTGGCATCCACTGGGTATTTGCAGCATTGATCACCTTATTTGGTGCAGTATTGATTCATGTATTCGAACCATGGATGATCTTCGCGCTATTCGGTGGCTTGATGGTATTGCAGCTTGTTTTTGTACATTTCATGATGCCTGAAACCAAAGGAAAGTCACTCGAACAACTTGAAAAAGAATTAGTTAAATAATAGTAGTAAATGCCTGAAGTCAAGTAATAATCAATCGTAGATTAAGTAATTAGTTTTAGTGTTTGGTAATAGTTTGAATTAAGATTAATTATTTGAGGACAGGTAATAGGTGGGTTACTTCTCTTGGGAAGTTTCCCACCTTTTTTATCCCCCTTAGCTAAAACAGTCTCGTCGTACCTGCCTTTGCAGGCAATAAAATTGTCGTGCTTCTTCAATCTTTGTTTCTTCCAGTCAGTACAAAAAAAGAAGTCGGACATTGCCGACTCCTCTTCTATATCTACAACAGATTTTTCTCCCTACCTGCTTTTGATGTATTGATTACTCCTTAACTAATCTAAGAGTTTTACTGTCATTTGCTCCTTCTAATTTGAGCAGATAGATGCCAGCACTGTATTGTTTTACGTCTATGGCCAATTCTTCGACGGCTGGATCAAAGACATCTCGTTGAAGCATGCCTCCCCTCACATCAAAAAGCATATAGCTGCTAAATCCTTTGTCCTTGACTAGGATTTTAAAAGTCTCCATCGCAGGATTAGGATATATTGTCAATTCGTTTGTCAATATACTTGGGTCTACGGTCTCCTGACTGACTACTCTGGCGCTGCTTACATTGTCAAAGCGCCATTGTTGGTTTTGATTGGTGCTGCTAGACGCCCATAAATACACGTTTTGATTTATTGCGCCTCCATTCCCTCCGTCAATAGAAAAGTTGGTGCCACGTTTTTGTAATCTGTAGTGTCCATTGCCTGCATCTATTTTTTGCCACTGTTGAGCATAATTACTTGACGAACACGTCTTTAGAGTCACATCTTGTCCATTGGATCCTCCACTCCCTCCATCAAGGCATACTGTAGTGTTTAGTTTTTGATAAGAATAATAACCCCCACCACGATCGATCTCAGTCCAAGTCAGGTTGGCATGTTGTACATAAGTATAGAGCTCAACTGACCTACCTACCACTGCACCTACTCCACCGTCGATGGCGTAGTTTGTTGCGTTTCGTTTGACGAGCTGAAAATCCCCTCCAAACGAAGGACAGTTTGACGAACTGCTAATGCTGTTGTTGGATCCGCTATTGGTTACTGTACCACAAGACTCCCCTGTTATATAGTTCGTGCCTGATGCTATGACAATCGGATAGTTTGTGAAGTTTTCTATATCTACATGATAACCTGAATGATTATTCTGCGATGCGTTACTTCCATTCAAGAAACGAATGTTTTTGTGATCACCACCCATTTGTATTTTTAGGTTTTGATTCACTGTGGCTTCAGAACTCCTCAGCGTAACATTGGAATAATCACTCCCAATGTATGCCACACTTTTACTCCCGTTGTAGTACGCATCTACCGCAGGGATAATCGTGATGTCCGCATGAAAGCCATTATCATTGTCATAAGTGCTTTGATATACAGGGCCAAATGCCGCATCGGCTCTACAATTGACCACATTTCCTGAGCCAATTGCATATCCCTGCTCACAGCCAATGATCGTACATCCTTCGACGTATTTGGTTCCAGTAGCATGTGCCAGCGTCACTCCTGTTCTCATGTATTTGACTGTGCAGTTGAGCACAGTAGGATTAGAGGTACCTCTTTCATATCCGACACCATTGATGACTGTCTCTCCTGCATTGTAGGCGCGGATTCCACCTTCACCCAAACTCATCATGTATCCCGCAGGAAGTTTATATCCCCAGACGGTCATGAAATCCACGTTATCCGCTGGTGAACCTGTGCCTTCCTCGTCCAACATATCATCGGTAGTCCGCATTTCACCTTCTACATTGCACCCTTCGACCGTAGGGTTGCTAGCTGCCTGCATAAAAATGGCATGACCATAGGATCTATGAATAAATGTACAATTTTTGACGTGATTAGATTCACCTCTGATCAAACATGCGCTGTGTTTCCTATGAGAAATCACGGGTCCTCCACCCTTGCCAAAAGCATCTCCGTACCCATAGGGATAAGAACCTTTGACTGTCACATGAAAACCCTCGATTCTGTTGCCAGATCCGTCCATGACTAGGTTGCATGCTGACTTGCTTGGGTTGTCATTTACAGAGCCATTATCCACCAATGTTAGATTTTTGAGTACATTGTTGTTGCCTATGATCTGCATTTCATACACGTTGTAGTTACCAAAGGACTGAAACACCGCTGTGGAGACATTGATAGTCACACCTGTAAAATCATAGGTACTGTTGTTTCCCTCAAAGAGAAAAAGAACCTTTGAGATTCTACCCACTACATCGGATTGATCTGAGTACAATCCGTTGGCCACATCCGCTGCGGTGACAGAGTATGTACCTGGAGCCAATTTGACATTGGCATTGTTGTCATCAAGGTATGGCTTCAAAGCACTGAGCGAATAAACTGTCGTCTGTGCATGAGAAACCAATCCAAAAAACATGAGGCATACGGTGGCTTTCATACACCATAGCCAAGTTTGGCTGATTGTAATTTTAGTTTTCATAATTATGCTTTATTTAATTTTAGTTTTTAAGTCTTAGGTATTGGCCAATTGACAAATACCAAAAGTGCGCTAGGACTGAATGATCGGATTGGATCAAAATTCAATCGACTAAAAACACTCACTGATACAAAAGCATATAGTAGGGAGGTAGAAAGAAGGTAGTTACCTTACTATCCAAAAATCTGGTTGTTTGCATTGATCTGATGTTTAAGTAAAGGTTGTGAAACAGCAACAACTACTCTCTGCCATACCATGAACAGAGATAAATAGTTAAACTTCAACTACTCAACCTAATTCGTTGTTGGTTCAATTTCCTCATTTGATCATCCAACTCATATCAACTATCAACCAATATGTGTAAAACAAGGCTCCTTAAAAATGTGACAAATCGCGAAAAAGCAAGCTCTCAATCAAACTGTATAACAAAAAAGGGCCATACCGATGAAACATCGACATGGCCCTTTCTCCACATAATCGCACACAACGATTTTAATCTATTTGTTCGATGAGCATGACGCTCCAGGGACTAATTTTCTGCTCTAGGATCAACTTCCCCTTTTCATCTGCACTCACCAGACTGGTCTTGAGGGTAGATGCAGCCTGCTTCATTACCTTAGCTTGCTCACGTGTAGGAGGCTCTGGTTGTCCCATATTCTGCCAGTAGTGGTAGATATTGCCATGATCTCTGTCCAGTATTTCTATCTTGAACATCGCACCTGGTTTCAGATCAGAAAGCACGATGGATAGATCCTTTGCGCTTCCCTTAGCCATATCTGCATAACTCATGTTGCCTGCAGGTACTGCTCCATTTGCCTCTTTGGGGTAGTTGTATGCCAAGGCCACCACCTTGCCACTACCCGATTTTCTGGTCACAAAAAGATGCTCTTCTTGAGATAGCACTTCATCCCCCAGCTGATGCAGCATACGATAAGCATGATAGGATGGCTTGACGAATCCTTGATAATTGATCATTCCAAAACCACCATGAAAGATACTCGCTGCGCCTCCCTTTTCTTCGAAAATATCTGTAAAGGTCCAAAAAGCCAATGAATGAGTCAATCCGATACAATCCAAATTGGTCTTGACGATATAGGCAGCTGCAGGCAGGAGATCGTGCATCCTGTCACGACTACTTGGACTGGTATTCCACTCTGTGAGGTGAATTTCAGCTTTAGGATAGGCACTTTTTGCTATAGTCGCATTGAGCCACTCCAAATCATCTTTGGTAGACCCAACATATCGAGTCAGTCCCTTGCCTTTGCCTGTCTCTGGATTGAAGGCGTAATCTGTAGGATATGGATGACAACTCACAAAATCGACTGGCAAACTTTCTTTTTGACAAAAAGCCAGAAAATCCTCAATCCATACTCCATGCCATTCCAACGAATTGATGTCATCAGTAGCAAAGAGCGCATCAGAGATACTGCGATCTTCTCGCTGTCCCTTGTATCGATCATCCGGCACAAAATTGCTCGTCGAAGGTCCACCTACTTTTAATTGACTGTTTACCGATTTTACAGCCAGCGCAGACTGCTTGTACAGTTCAAAATATTGTGCTTTGGTTCCATCAAAAAAGCCCCAATCTAAGTTGGGTTCATTCCATACTTCAAAATACCATGTTGATACTTCATCAATCCCATAGCGATCCACGCAGTGTTGGGTAAAAGCCTTGACCAAATCATGCCACATACCAAAAGTTTCTTCTTTAGGTGTCACCCGTGCCTTCCACCAAAACACCGTCTGGCTGCTATCTGCTGCCAATGGCTCTGGAAAAAAGCCCAATTCTACAAAGGGACGTACTTGGAGATCGAGCATGCGATCAAACAAGTCATCAATGTACTGCCAGTTGTAAGTGATCTTTCCGTCCTTTTCGAAGACTGGAAACATATCATCGTGAAAGAGACCATGAAAACGTACATATTCAAACCCACAATCTTGCTGTACTGTTTCGAGTTGCTCCAACCATCCAGCGCGCAATCCCTCATTGGCACGTCCTGCGCCCACACATTTACTCCAATAATGCTCAAATGCCTGCCCTTGGGAAGTAGCACTCACTTTTGTCTTCTTCTGCGCCCATAGCCCTGTCGCCATGAGCACAAGTGTCCATATCAATACTTGTGTCTTTCTATTCATACTTATGTTTATTCTACTACGACGATTTTTTCAAAACTTGTTTCCAATCTAAATTCGACCCAATCTGGGCTATCACTACTGATGATTCCTTGGCGTGCATCTATTTCCTGATCCCCTCGGTATATCTTGATCATTTTGGGATCAAAATCCTTGGTCCTTCTCAGTGACACCACCACAGGTTGATCATTTTGCATCTTCAGTTCACGACCATCACGCTCCAAACTCACTGTTGCAGGTATTCCCGTAGTGATTACTTTCACCTCTTGGTTTTCGAAACGTGTGATTCCTGATAGAAACACAAAATCAAAATCAGCATGCTCCTTGGCACGAACCGTTGACAACAAGCCTTTTTGATAAAATCCTTCTTTCTCAATCACACTAGAAACAGTCTCTCCCACGTGAATAACATCGCGTGTGCCATCTATCAATGCTACTGTGATTTGCTGTGCTCCCAGACGATTGCCGTCAAACTGTATGTCAAGAATCTGATTGGAATCTACCCCTATGTAGGGATTGAAAACTGCCACAAAAGGATCACTCCATGCCGACCCCTGTCGCCTCAGCATAAGCGTCGGTATCTTTGCGTCTAGTAGTTCACTAGGTGCAGTACCTTCAGTGATGGCGTTACATTTGGGTCCGAGGACGGAAAAAACCTGCTGCCCCGTATAGCCCTTGGCCCAAACATCCATGAACTGATCGGGTTTGTTGTCACTTTGGATAGTGAAACGCGCTTTTAGGTCTAACCCTGTTTGTGCTTTTTTCTTATCAGTGAAATAATCATAAGCTTTCAACTCCCCATGCTTTTCTCCCAATTCATCTGTTGGAGTGAGTGTTATTTTTTGACCCTTGGTATCGAGAATATCAAGCGACTGACCTAGGTTGTGATAAAAATAGTCATGTTGTTCCTTTCCTCCGTTGACTTTGCCCGAGCGAAAGATATCCAAGGCATAGCGCTGGCCAGCGGGTGTTTCGATCATGGTGGTCACACGGCGCTGATTGGCCTCTGTCTTTGGCTCAAAAAAAGAAACATCCACGAAGCTAACTTTGTCAAAAAATGCTTGCTCTCCAGACTTGGGGAAACTGCCTTCGAGGGTATATGGATCATAACTGCGCATCGATGCATAGGTAGATACTCCGTCTACCACCACGGTATTGTGGGCGGGAAACTGCGAGTAGTACTCCAAAAAATCAGGATGCCAATAACTCGATCCACGCCCCATATCTGGCCCGAGTACGTAGTTGTTGGCATACAACTCCATCGCGATACCATTGGCATGGGCATGGTTGCCGTAGGAACCCAGCGTAGAGATCATCATGGCGTCCTGCCCTTGGCCCTGACGCTGCACAAACAAACTCACATTGGGGGCATAAAAAGTAGGTGTCACCAGAGATTCACCCTTCTCAATCTCTGATCTCGACAGCAAATCATCTGTGTAAAAAAACAGCTCAAACAATCCACCACCTTTGCGCTGGTAATGTCCTCTATCCATCAAATCATACAATAGTCCACTTATTACCTTTTCTTTGTCCAATTCATCATACTTATGATAATTGGCAATCAGCAGTTCAAAATTGTCGGCAGGCAAAGTATGATGCCCAGAGTCTCCAAACCCCAGAGTGTATCCATTGGGAAACTGATACTGAAAAGCTGCCAATGCGGCCTTTTCCACAATGGGAAAATTTTTCAGTTCATTCTCATGGGTAAAGTTGTCCAACAGCGTCAAAATCTCCAACAAACTAGTAGTCACATGCATGGAATAGGATGGTGATTCAGGCCAAATCCCATTGTCCTGATCGTATATTCGCATAGACTCACGTAGGGCAATTTGCTTCGGTGATGAGATATCAAAGGTGTTTTTGAGATAGTATTGGCGACCCTTTCCATTCTCATATTGGCTATCATCCTCCAGTACGATGGCTATATAGGTAAGAAAACGAGCTTGAAACAAATTCCAATTGTTGTCTGGTACGCCATAAGTGATGATCTGATCCCCCCACTTCTGAAACACAGCCTGTGCATGCGTCAGATTCATCTTGTGATTTTGAAAATAATCATAGAGGAAATCATAGGTCTCAACCAGAGAAACAACGATCCTTTCATGTATCACTTCGAAAGTCGCCAACCCAGAGATGTTTCTCTGGCTGGATGAGTCCAGTACTATGGGGGCATCTCGATAATACATCCCTTCTATGTATTGAAAGAAGACTGGAGTCGCTAATTCTGCGTATTTTTCTTCTCCAGTGAGCCAGTAGAGAAAAGCAGCATCCGCAGCGATCTGCATGATGTGGTCATTGATTTTTTCGATCGAGTGCCCAGACAATGAGGGCTTGATCCATTCCCATGCGCCGTTATCCTTCCTCTGTCTATAGATGCCACGGGCATCGTCTTGATAAGGCTCCACCTCCTCTAGGCTAGGTGTACGGTAGTCTGTCGCCCAATCACGTGTGCCAGAGTAGCGCACAGTCGGTACAGGTGCCTCTCCTGCCGAGTGGTCAAAATCACCCCCTATCAAATAGACCTCCGTGTGCTTCGTATTCCAGTTCATCTGCAATCTGGACAGCAACCAAGTAGAATCTTCTTCTACATAGGCAAGGTATTTTTCCAAATTGCTCTTTTTCTTATCAATGATGGCTCTCTTCCAGCTTACCTCCTTGACAGATGTGACAAAATTGTCCTTCTTGCCATCGTTGACATAAATCCTCGGATGCCCACTGTATTCTTGTTCGGAACTGGAAGTGCATGCGCACATCACCCAAACCATGAAAAAGAATAGTGATAAATGATGATACGTCTTTTTCATATTTGCGTCATATTATTTCAAAGTCTTATGATGAAACCAAAAAGGTCGAAACGTTTCATTACGACCTGTCAGTCGACAGAATATTAGTAGTTAGCAATGGTCACAGTACTGATCGATTTGGCCTGTAAGCTTAGGTTGATAGTTTTATCTCCCATCTTAACGGTACTCGTTTTCACGCTTTCCTCCCCGTTGTAAATAACGAGTACGATGCTACCATCAGACTTTTTGAATGCCAAGTGATTCTCCCCGTCCGACTTGAGGAACTGATCCCCAGGTTGTACAAAGTGTGAGACATGCTTGAAAAGATAGTATTCATCCGTGTACTTCACGGTTTTCGCCTTGCGGTCTATGATTACCATTGAGTTTTGAGGCCATCCCCACGAGCTCATACCAGTTTCGTCCAAGACCATGTTCCAGTACATATAAGAACCAGCTCCTGACCTGAGGTAATGAATAAAAGTCTTCCAAGACCTTTCGAGTGAGGTCCAATCGTTTTCACTTTCTCCACAGATGTTTTCAGTTTGCATGAGTCGAAAATCAGGATATTCTTCATGGACTGTAGCGATGGCTTTAGATCCTCCCCATTGAAAACCTACTCCTGTGAGGTACTTGGCGGTTTTTTCATTGTTGAGAATCGTACGTACATAGTCAGGATTGCTCCAGTTGATCGTCCCGAGCCATATCTCGGTATCCAAACTATCCTGCTCAAACTGTGGTCCGAGATAGCCTCCTATGAAGTAAGACATATCCTCTGCTCGCCAAGTACAGCTGGGCCAGTTGGGAGAGTAGGCAATTTCGTTTTGAGGCATGATCGCAAAAAGTGGCACTCCTGCAGCTTCGTAAGCCTTTACGAATTTAGAGAAGTAGAGCGCATAAGCCTTCAAATAACGCTCCTGCATTTTGAACCCTGTGGCATTGTTGAACATCTGTGCGCCTGGATCCATGCGGTTGCCTCCTTGTCGACCTTCCCAATCTCCTGCCCGCAGGGAGTAGTGCTCATTGACCTTCATCCAAGCAGGAGGAGTCCATGGAGATGCCCACACTTGTAGATCAGGCCTTATTTTGAGGGCTTCTTTGATGTATGGAATCAATATGAAACGATCTCTATCAATATTGAAATCTCGCATCACAAAATCCTCCGCTACATCATTGGAGGAATAATAGCTCAAGGCATAATCACTCGCTCCCAAAGGAATCCGACACATGGAGAAATTAGCTCCTTGCGCTGAAAACATCTCCTTAAATACCTTTTGGTAATCTGTAGTAGGCAGACTGGTCAAGGCTGTCCAACCCAGTTCGTTGAATGCTCCACCGAAACCATCCATAGTTTGCAATGGTAGCTCCGGGTACAGTTTGATGGTACTTTCTACTGTCCCTTCTGATTGAGCGATGAATTTCTTAGGCTCTACCCAACGCTTGCTCTCCGTAGTATAGACCATATCTATGTTTTGTGCTGCTGAGATTTGTACAAGTAACATACTCATCCCCAAAAGCACAATATGCCAAATCATTTTGTTGTTTTTTTTCATATGTTCTTTATCCAAAAAAAATTAATACCAAAAACACTCCGCAATTCCATTCAAAATCTATGACTGCTTTATAAATCATTGTTATTTGAGGGGTTGGGTATGTATGGCTTGATTTCTCATGACCGAAATCTCTGCTTTTGTTTCGCTCATTTTTACCATATCCAGCCCCAATAGATCATCTGTACTTCTGATCTTGGTATCACCTATTTTCAAGATCACATCACCTTCTCGCACACCAAGAGCTTTAGGCTGTCGGTCCATGATTTTCATGACCCACGCACCTTGCATCTCATGTAGCCCTGCTGCAGACTGTTCTGCCATGGTTTCGATGCTTTTGAGTTTCATTCCCATCCAGATAATAGCATTGGGTACGGTATTCTCGCCTTGGTACTCTGGATCTATTATAGGTACTTCGGGGGTTTTGGCCAAAGCCTTCAAGGCAGGAATTTGTACACCAAACGCATCCATCGGGAAATTCTGAAAGCCTACTTTCAAAGCAGGTGAATCGTCCCCAACCTCAAAATTCAACTGTGTCGGATCCAAGAACAATGGATCCCCGAATACACTGGCCGAATCTACACCTTTGGTGAGGGAGAGCTGTAGGGCATCTTCGTTGGTAAACAGGTTGTGATCCACTTGCTGACCCCAACCACGCATCCCCACGTCTTGATGGGATTTCATGGTGATATTGTTTCTAAATATGTCCTTGGAGTTGGCAAACCACACATGAGGGTGAAACCCATTGTTGATCATTATGTTGTTTTCGACCACCCGATCAAAGCCTTCGCGCAACTTGATCCCTCCATTGAGGCAGAGATTGTTGTAGATATGGTAGTTGGTAGAGCCATCATCGAGATCTATGTCCCAACCATGATCACAGCGGAAGCGGTTGTTGCGAATCACTGTGGTATGTATTGCATCCCAACCAGTGATCGAGCGATGAGCCAGCGTGAGGCTATCCATGTATTGCCTATTAGGATGCCAAAATCGGTCTCTTCCCCAAGAATTGAACGAACCATGGTCACCTGTCTCCAATACAGTATTGAACACATCGTTGTATTCCAATACATGCCCGCCCCAGGTACCATCACCTATGTTGATACCTGCGCGAGGCACATCGTATATACTGTTGTTGCGGACAGTTATATTCATGGACATGGCGATTTCTACGCCAGCTGTTTGTTTTTCTACTCTACCTATACGGTATATCAGGTTGTTTTCTACTAGACAGTTTTTGGGATAAAAATCATTTTGTGGACCTGATAGGGTATCCATCTCTTGCACAGGTACGAATTCCCCATAACGAAACGCTGGAGAGCGCACTGCTGAAGATTCGCCTACAAAACAAATGGCACTCGCACCACTCTCATGAATGTGATTTTGGGATAAGGTAATGTCACGATTGTATCCACTCACAAAAACCACATTTCCTCCCAGATTGACAAATTCACAATCACTAATGCTACAGTGCTCTGCTCCTGCAACAAACAATGCTCCACCACGGAATATGGACCAGTCACTTCGCAAAAGCTGCTCATACTCGTTCATAAATGTACGTTTGGTATGTTCAAATTTGATTCCTGTGATGACCACATCACGTACAGGCTCTTTTTCATCTCCTTGTATAGAAATCAAATTTTCCAGAACAGTCCCTTCAAATTTGGCAGTTGCCAAATCCAAACCCAGCTCTGGCCAGTAGTATATTTTTTGATTGTCACGATCCAAGAACCACTCACCTGGGCTGTCGAGTTCTTCTAGGACATTTTCGACCATTCGATACTGCTCATGTGGACGAGAGGGGCGATTGTTTTGCTGCCCACCAGCCAATATCGCATTTCCAGTGCTATCCACACCGGTGATTTCAAAGTGAAACCCTCCCCACTTGCCACTATGCATGGCATGAAAGTAGGCTCCCTCTGGATGTTGCCAAGTCTGGATTCGCTCTGGTGATATGGCATCAGCAGCATGACCCTGCCAGTAACCTCCCTCCTCGGAGTAGTTAGGGTAGCGAGCCAAAATTTGTAGCTTTCCATTGGCCAAAAATTGATCAAAATTTATGTTTTGATTCAAAGACGCAACAACTATGCTGTCACCGTGATTTTTCCAATCTAGATCCAAAGGAACAGAACCTTTGAGTACGACTTGGTCACTGCCCTTGCCTTTCAGTGTCAATCCACTCAGCAACGGAGATATGAGAATAGGTGAAGATAAATAGTATTCGCCTGGCTCCATCTCAATGGTCAGGGCAATTGGGGTGCTTGCAGATTTGATTTGTTCTGCCCGAGCTATTGCTTGAGCAAGGGTAGGAAATGGTTTCTCCTTGGAGCCATCTGCGTCCTGTGGACCACTGACATCTACAAAGATTTGAACAGAGGGCTGTTCACAGCCAGACAATATAGACACCCATCCCAGCAACAGCAGGGCGCAATAACAAATAGTCTTCTTCATATCTCGATTGGAGAATATACCGATTGCCCAAATGAGCAATCGGTAACACATCATTTAACTAATTACAGTTCTTACAATTCTATCTTGATGACCGTAGCAGATGAGTCCAATGCACTAGTAGGTAAAACTACCTGAGATTGTTCTACATCCCATTCTAACTCCACCCCAGGATCAGCTAGCAATGACATTTTGCTAGGTTTGATGTCGGTATTGATCGCTAGACGGCCATTGGCTGGCCACTCGAATATGTGCGCATAGATCACACCATCTTTGGCAGTATATCTTCCCCACTCTGGTCTGTCGTATGGACTTGCTTTTGCACCATAGATCGACTCACCGTTGACCTTGGTCCACTTGCCCATGTCGGCCAGACGTTCTACACTTTCTTGTGGGAATAAACCTTGTGGATCGGGCCCTATATTGAGTAGAAAGTTTCCTCCTTTGGATACTATGTCCACGAGGTTCTGAATGAGGACTTCACTACTCTTCCAGTTGGTGTCAGACGGCTTATACCCCCACGAACCATTCATTGTCATGCACGATTCCCAATCTGCATCGATACCAGTAGCGGGGATTTCTTGCTCTGGCGTACCAAAGTCTCCCGCATAATTGCCTTCCATATCCATCCCTTCCATGCCATTACGACCTTTGTCTACACGGTTGTTGACGATGGTGCGTGGCTGCATCTCTAGGATCATATTGTACATCTCTTTGCCCATCTCAGTGGTGTAATCTGGAATCCAATCTCCATCAAACCATACCACACCTATATCACCATACTTAGTCAAAAGCTCTCGTACTTGTGGTTTTAGATAGTTTTCATAATATTTTGGAAACTCTGGATTAAAGGCTGTGGAGTCCTTTTGTCCCACATTGTAATTAGGATACAAGGGTGCCTGTGCCTCTGGGTGATGCCAATCTACTATAGAGTGATAGAAGCAAAATTTAATTCCACCTTTTTTACACGCCTCTGCCAGTTCCTTGACAATGTCACGCTTGAATGGCGATGCTTCCATGATATCATAGTCTGTCACCTCAGAATCCCATAGACAAAAACCATCGTGGTGTTTGGAGGTCAATACGATGTACTTCATACCTGCGTCTTTGGCCATAGCCACCCAAGCGTCTGCATCAAATTTCGTTGGATTAAACTGAGCAACTACTTCTTTTTCGTAGTCTTCGATGGTATAATCCAATTTGTCCATAATCCACTCAGCCCCTCCTTTGCAGATTTCACCGTTGCGTTCACCACCAGGCACTGCATAGGCCCCCCAGTGGATAAACATGCCAAAACCTGCATCGCGCCACCACTGCATTCTTTCATCATCACTGATGACAACTGGTTCTTCAATGATCACTTTTTCTTCCTTAGCTTTTTGCTGACACGCTGCCCCAAAAAGCACCAAGGCTACCCATAGATAATTCGCTACTTTCTTCATTCAACTTTACTATTTAGTATATACTTTAAAATCTTTGTACCTCCCAGAACGGGTAAACATATGCCGCAATCCTATTCGTCCCTCGACGACTGGCTCAAAACCTGTCAGATCCCATTGGTATAATTTTTCCTTTTCATCTCCCTCTACCTTCAGAAAGAGCTTTCCATCTGTTTTGACCCAAGTCATGTGGTAGGTGATACCAGGAAGAAACAACTCAGTCTTATCAAAAGACGGTGGCACCTCGGTCTCTCCAAAGGTTTCTTTGCTCTGAGCAGGGTACTTTCGTACTCGAATATAGTCATTGGTCGGGTCTTCATTGACCATCGGAAAAGCCGCATAGCTGATGTGGATTGTATTCATATTGAGCCAATATTTGCTCATAGTCGGAACTTTACGATAGTCATTCCACTCAGTAATATCTTTGCTAAATTGCCCCTCACCAGTGCCTGTGGCTTGAATAAATAGTATATTGACATTGACTACCTGCTCATCTGTCCGCGTAAAATCGTACTCAATCTTCACGTCCCCCTCAAAGGACTGTTTGGTCCACAATACAGCATGATGAGCATCATTTCTGTTGATTGGACCTGCCGAAAAATCCATTCCGCTATCCGAATTTTCAACCGTTGCGATCTCACCGTCCAAAAACCAATGTGTACGCCAGTCATCGGTACATGGATCTACTAATGCCAACTCCCATTCAGTATCCGCATCGAATTTTTCAAAATCATCTTGTGGTTTGGTCTTGCAAGCCCACATCCCTGCGGACAAAGCTAAAATTGTGATCAATATTTGTTTGTTCATTGTCAATTCTTTCATTTCAATGGAATCACCATGTTCCATGTTTTGCTACCGTTTTTGAATCCTCCAGGTCCATCCATCGTAGCGAAAAATATATGGGTAGGCTCTCCCTCTTCTACCAATACAAATGGACGCTCTAACTGCCCTTGCTGAATGATCTTACCATTGTCCCATTTCACTGTTTTGGTATAGGCCTGAGGATTTTGATCTACTACCCAAGTGAGCCCATCTTTAGAGTGCGCAAGTAATCCATCTCCTGCTTCTCCAGTGATTCTCCCTCGTTGATCTTTGGCCACCATGTGATAGCCATGGCGGTCAGACCACAAATGTGGGTCTTCAATCTCACCAAAATTTTGTTCTGAAAAAAGCGGCTCGTCACCCATCACCACATAGGGTCCTTTGTAAGACGGCGCTGTAGCTACACTGACACTCATGTCACCATGTGAAATCTCATCAGATTGGTATCCCCTACCCTTAAAAAGCAACACTACGCTACCATCATCTTTGATCAATGGAGATGGGTTGGATGTCAAAAAGCTATAGAATGTATCTGGCTTGACATCTAGGATAGGGGCTTCCAATCGCTCCCAAGGGCCGTATGGACTTTTAGCAGTAGCAATGCCTATGCGTTTTCTCCAGCGACCTGCGATGCACCATTTGCTATCTAGGGTAAACTCATCTACATTTTGTGTTGTGACTTCTTCAAACGGATGTGTAGAGCCCATGTAGTATAGGATGTAAGTATCCTTGTACTTCACCACTTTGGGGTTATGACTAGATCTACCGTCCCAGTATTGCGCCCCTCTTGCCCCGAGTGCTACATCACTGAAGCGATAGGGACCCTCGGGCGTTTCTGAGACGGCATGTACTATCTCAGAAGCTATCATCCACCCTGGATGAAATGGCAAATATTGAGGCCATCTCGATACATACATATGGTACAGATGGTCTTCGCCTTTGATTACAGAACTACCCCACACCCAGTAACCCTCCTGTTGAAAACCTCCATTTGTTGGTGCTTCTCTTAGATTGGTCATCATGGTATTTTGTCCAAAACAGTGAGTGGTCAAAATAGCCAATAAGAGTACCAGGTTTAATATAATCTTCATGTTAGTCTTTCTGCAAATAGATTGTTGCATTCTGCATGGCAAGTTCAAAAATTTATACCATCGAGCATATAAATAATGAGTCTGATGAGATAACTATTGGTTCATACAGCCTGTCGCCAAACCAAAAACCTCATTTAAATACATATACTACCAAATCTAGTTACCGAAAGATAAGCCCATCATTGGAGAGGTACAGGATGTGGATATGCTAAATAAACTTTTATGGGAGGAAAATAATCAGAGACTACTCACTCCATAAAATGCAGAAGCCTTGATTGACATCAAGGCTTCTATCCCACTACCGCAGCATTGGGTGGTGATGCGTGAGCATCGTATCAAAATTAACTACAAACTTGACCGTTTGTGCTTCTCAATATTAAAAAAAAATCTTTAGCTCATTTTATCAAGTTGTAATTTCATCTCCTTTGATTTTGCGCAATCTATTCTCAATAGAGACTCTGGTCTATTTTGTAATACTCGTTGCTTGAATTTGGTACGATAAACCAACCTATTTTTTTCTTAATTATTTTTCGACACCAAAACCGATACCTTATAAGCAAAAAACCTCTGGAAATCAATAGATTAACAGAGGTTTATGTGCCAGAGGCGGGACTTGAACCCGCACGACCAGAAGGTCACAAGATTTTAAGTCTTGCGTGTCTACCGATTCCACCACTCCGGCAGTATCATGGAGTATTGTTGTACCCTCAAGCCTATGATAAGAACTGCTTGTACACAAAAAAAGTGTATGCGCGATGCTATTGCACCTTCTCACTCACATACACTCTCACACTCAATTGAGCGAAAGACGGGGTTCGAACCCGCGACCTCCACCTTGGCAAGGTGGCGCTCTACCAGCTGAGCTACTTTCGCGTTGTTATTAGTCCATCTGACTAAATTCGAGTGCAAAGATAGACAGCAATTTTAATTATTCAAGCCTTGGTTTATAAATTTTACGAAGTATTTTCTAAGCAATTGACTATCTGATTTTTCTGATCCAAACTATTTTTTCATCAAGTCCATTTGACGCGACAAGATCAGCCTACTGACTACTTTCTCAAGTACCAAAAGAAACAACACCCCTTCAATCATCAAAAAAATCTCTACAGAAACAATACCCACCAATCCTGAAAAATATGGTTTCACCCAATTTCGTGTCATGTCCAGGTATGATGTCGGATTATCAACTGCTGTCCCTCCTAACATGAATACACAAAGTCCCATGGTAAATACCAACAAGATCAACATCACGATAAGTATTCGCAAATTGGTCTTGCGTTTCTTTCTGAGTACTGCGGCTGACACCACTCTATTTGTGAAATCATCGGTCACCGTTTCTATTGGCAACTGTTTCATCCATTGATCCATTTGATCAAACGACTCGTCTCTTTCCGATAATGAATTGTGTTCTTTCATTTCCTTTGACTTTAATGCACGACAGATTCCAATTCTGTAGGCATGATAACCTTCAATATTTCCCCCAAACGCTTTCTTGCACGATGCAATTTCACCTTTAGGTTGTTCTTATCAAAACCTGAGATGGCTGCCACTTCCTCCATATCCAACTCATCCAGATAGTACAAAGTGATAATCAGCCTATCATCTTGACTCAAACGGCTGATGGCCAAATTGAGATAGTAGTTTCGATCCTTGGTATCTAGTTCAGCTGTTCCTGAGTCTCCCACGAAATCACTGTGACCTTCGCTAATTTCTATTACATCCAACTTTTTCTTTCGCCCACGACTAATCGCCATATTGACTACTATCCTGTAAAACCAGGTCGTAAACTTTGATTCATATTTGAATGAACCCAAGGAGGTGTATGCCTTGACAAAAGCATCATGTGCTATCTCCTCCGCATCCTCCTGCACCAATACGATCCGTTTGGCAATGGTCAATGCGTAGTTTTTATGGCGATTGACCAATATGGTAAAACTGGCTTGGTCGCCTTTCTTGATCTTTTCGATCAGCTCATGATCCGTTATATGGTGACTCACGCTCTGTTGGACGCTTGCTGTTCGAGTCAAGTTACACACAAAAAATATTTCTTTTTGGGTGTAACCGCTACCATATCACTGCTGTCATATGGAGGAAATCAAAAAATCAAAATTATGGACGCAGAAATAATCATTCCAGTTGTACTTTTTACTTCTACAGCAGCAGTTCTCATCGTGATCAGAAAATTCATGAACGACGAACGCTTGGCACTCATTGAAAAAGGCGGTGATGCCAACATCTTTAATCGCAAGGCCATTACCTTCCCGGCCGTGAAAATTGGACTCTTGCTCATCGGCGCAGGCATCGGGATTCTGGTAGGCAATATGATCAGTGTTGCAGGCCTAGTATCTGAAGAAGTAGGTATCTTTTCATGTCTCATGATATTCGGTGGCTTAGGTTTGTTTATATCCTACTTCGTCGAAGAAAAATTTCGCAACAAAGAAGAAAACAAATGATCCCTTTACATAATGGTCACCTAGCCAATATAGTTTGGTGACCATTCATTCTCTTCTAGGATTTAAAGAGATTACCTCCTGTATCCGTACTGCTATCAAATACCCTAATAGCCACTACGTCTGCCTCAGCGGTTTTCTCTCCGAGACAGTAAAAATCACATTTCAAGACTGTTTTCTTCCCTTTGACTTCTATGACTTTGGCTCTCAACTCTACCTGATCGTTGTTGGAAGTAGGTTTAAGGTACTTCACAGATAGCGTCCCAGTAGCGTAGCGATACTCAGGCTGCGAACCTAGCTCTCTCCCTTCGACTTGATATGCATGCGCCATGGCAGTACACATACAGTGGCAGTCTATCAATGTTGCCATTACACCACCATTCATCAGATTGGACCAACCGTGGTATTTTTCTTCGGAGCGCCATAGGCAGACAGATTCCTCTCCTTCCCAGTAGCTTTTGACATGCAGTCCTTGATCATTGTTGATCCCACAACCAAAACATACGTTCTCTGGCATGTAATCCTGAAAGTACTTTTTTTCAAATAGTTTACTCATTGTCGTGTTGGGTTAACTGTTTTTGCTAATTTAAGCGGATTATGACAGAAGAGGCAATGCGACAGAGATACATAATCATGGCAATGGGTGCTATGTTGTTTTTATTTGGCTTTCAAGCCACCGCACAAGACGATACCCTAGATGAAGAACAATACCTTGCTAGCAAACAACTCCTATCCAATGGATGGACGATGATAGACCAAGAACAGTTTGAAAATGCAGTAGATCAGTTCAATCAATCCATCACAATATTTGATGGCAACACAGATGCTTTTGTGGGTAGAGCTACAGCCTTGATGAGATTGGGTCGATTGGCGGATGCCGAAAGAGACATCGAGCAGGCACTCTTGCTATCACCTGATCAGGCAGACATGTATTACTTGGCAGGCAACATCTACTTCAAGATGGACAACTACGAAAAAGCAACAGAAAATTACAGTCTGGCAATCAAAAGCAACTACAGCGCTGAAGTACCTGTCGATATCGTCAACCTCTACTACAACCGTGGAAATGCCTACTTTTCGGCTGGAATGTATAGGTCTGCTATCAATGATTTTTCGAGAGTGATCGAGGAAAAAGAAGATTTTGTAAATGCCTACCACAACCGCGCCCTCGCGTATAAAAACCGTGAAGACTACGAGAGTGCCTGTAGAGATTTTGAAACCGCCGTTTCACTAGGCAGTACCCTCTCGCAAAAGTTCATAGACCGCTATTGCAAATGAAAAAGGAAGAGAAAAACAAGGCTACTGAGGAGCTAAAAAAGAAGCCCAAAACCACAAAACCTGTTGCCCCCCCTGACCAAACCCAGAAAGAGGATGAAGCCAAAGTCGGTCTACCCGATATTGACCTCAAAAAATTCATGGGCTGCGGCGGGTAGAAATTAATAGCACATGATTAAACAACATTTTGTCTAAAGTCTAAGCACTAAAATCTAGCATCTAAATCAATCAGACACGTAAGTTCTCTTTACCCTCTGACTGATGTTCGTGAGAATCTCATAGGGTATAGTCCCTATCCAAGTCGCCAAATCCTTGATGGTCGGGCTGTCACCAAACACCACCACCTCTTCACCAGACTGTACTTTCACATCTGTCACATCGAGCATTGTCATATCCATGCAAATATTACCAATCGTAGGTACCCATTGCCCTTTGATAGACATCTTGCCTACACCGTTGCCAAATGCCCTCAAATAACCATCTGCATATCCAATCGGCACGACAGCTATCTTCATATTCTTCTCTGCAAAGCCCATCCTACCATAACCTATCGACTCCCCTTCTTTGATATTCTTGACTTGTGAGATATGTGTCTTCAGTGTACCTACTATTTGTAGTTTCTTCTCTTCAGATTTGACAGGGTCAAAACCATAGAGTCCTATTCCTAACCTAACCATATCAAAATGAAATTGCTTGTAATTCTCAATCCCTGCTGTATTAGTCAAGTGTCTCATCGGTTTGTACCATAGTGCCGCCATGACTTCTTCACTCATCTCTTCAAATCGACGACCTTGCTGCAAGGAAAACTCCTTGTGGCGAGGATCTTCGCTACCAGCCAGATGACTAAAAATACTCTTGACTTTCAGTTTTTTCTTCAGTTTCAATATCTCAACCAAACGCTTGAGTTCATTTTCTTTGAATCCCAAACGGTTCATTCCTGTTTCCAATTTGATATGGATCGCTGGTATCGCCTCCTCTCCTTCGAAATAGTCCACAAAATCAATCAATTGCTCCAAAGAGTACATTTCAGGTTCCAAATTGTACTCTTTGAAAAACCTGAAAGAATCAGAAGAAGGATTCATAATCATGATGGGTAGATGAATTCCGTTCTTGCGCAACTCCAAGGCCTCATCTGTATAGGCCACTCCCAGATAATCCACCTTGTGAAACTGTAGCAGATTGGCAATTTCAAAATTCCCTCCACCATAAGCAAAAGCCTTGACCATCACCATGATCTTGACTTCTGGTCTCAATTTGGCACGATAATGATTCAGATTGTTGGTCAAACTCTCCATGTTGATCTCTAGAATCGTACCATGCGCCTTGTACTCTAGCCTTTCGACGATCCGTTCAAATTCAAAATCTCTCGCCCCCTTCACCAACACAATTTCATCCTGGACAGCAAAATCTGAGGCCAAAAATGCCGCAGTAGTATCATAAAACTCCGCCTCGGTGTGAAATTGATCTCTCACGCTGGAAATCTCCTTTCCTATGCCGATCAGGCGATGAATCTGTTGATTGCGCAACAGATCGTCGATCCTACTGTATAGATCTGGCAGTGCCAATCCTGTCTGATAAAGATCCGAAAGAATGACCGTCTTTTTCGTTTTTTGATTTTGACGATGCAAAAAATCCAGTGCTACCTCCAAACCATAGAGGTCATTGTTGTAGGTATCGTCTATCACATAAGATCGATTCACAGCCTGCTTCATTTCAAGACGCATTTTTACAGATGAGAGTGTATCGAGTCTGCTCTGAATCACCTCCTGACCAAAGCCCAACACATGAAGTGCCACTGCACAATGAAGGCTATTTTCAACAGAAGCTGGATCAGAAAAACGCAACTTCAAATTCAAAAAATGATGACCAATCTGCACGGTTATCTGATTGCCCTTGCTATCATCAATCTTCCAGGCGACCAATTCTGTCTCTGGAGAAACCGTTTCCTTCAATGCTTGTGCAATTTCGGGATAGGCTTGGGAGTAGATGACCTTTTTACAGTCTTTGAACAATCTGGCCTTTTCATCTGCCTTCTGTTGCAGAGAACTAAAACCAGCATTGTGCGCCTCTCCTATGTTGGTAAAAATACCCAAGGTCGGACGAATGATTTTTTCCAGTCGCTCCATCTCCCCGCTCTCAGAGATTCCTGCTTCGAAGATACCCATGTGGTGGGATTCCGTCATTTGCCACACAGACAGTGGCACGCCGAGCTGAGAGTTGTAGCTCTTTGGACTCTTGACAATGCTAAATTTGTAATCCAGCATCTGAGCCAACCATTCTTTGACGATCGTCTTGCCATTGCTCCCTGTCACTCCTATGACTGGATACGTAAACAGACTCCTGTGATAGGCAGCTACCAACTGCAAAGCAGGCAGTGATTGTCGCACTTCTATCACATTGACATCCGACGGGAGTCTTACTTCCTTTTCTACCACGAAACACCGAACACCCTTGTCATAGGCATCTTGCACAAAGGCATGACCATCATGATTGATTCCTTCGATCGCAAAAAACAGTACCCCCGAGCGGATGGATATATTTCTGGTATCGGTTACCAATTCCTTGATTTCTGCGTCTTTGACTTGATGTGTAATTTTCCCCTTGCACAGTCCCTCCAGTTCGTGAAATTTCATAAATTGCATCCTTTATTTGCTGTCCCAATTTAATTGGAATATTAAATAATAGCCGACCTAAATTTTACATTTTTTACTTCAGGGTACGGGTTTTTGGATTAAATTGCAAGATTAAATCCGAAAGGGTTTTGTGTTTTTTCAACGTAATTGCTTGTAGATGAAAGTCTCTCCTAACGAACCCTTTCAATTGATTTATACCTTGTTTGATCACCAGTATCTGGGGTATCTATTCGAGTCATTCGTGATCCAGCTGGACTCAGAGGGTAGGCTCACATTCTCTCATCAAAATATCTCTGCCAAAAACGCCAAGGAGTTTGCCAGTGGACTGGATGATAACGACTATGAACTCATCAAGATCATGGACTCGATGCAACCTGACATAGTGGTCAAGCATTTTGAAAAGAAAAAAATCAAGGCAGATGACTTTTTCCTCAAAGTATTTGATCCTAAAACTGGAGATGAGACCAAGCAAGAACAAATCATCGCACATGTAGAACGCAGAAGATCAAAAATCATGCCTCTACTCAAAGGAAAGCGCCTATTCGAAATGGGTAATGATGGTGAACCTGCATGGAAGGAAATCGAAATTCTCAAAGAAGAGGCCAGCGTACTCTTTCATTTCCGAAGAAACGAAGACAACACCCATTACTTTCCCACCATCAAGTACCAAGATGAAAAAGTGGATTTTCAATACAAGGGTGCGTACATACTCTGCAATGATCCTGCCTACATTGTGATCGAAAACAAGCTGTACAGTTTTCAAAAAAATGTGGATGCAAACAAACTGAAGCCTTTTCTAAACAAAAAATTCATTGCCATCCCTCGAAAAATTGAGGACAACTATTATCGAAAATTTGTAGCTCCGCTTGTCGCATCTTTCGATGTATATGCCAAGGGCTTTGACATCAAAACTGAAAAATACGAATTAGAACCGACTTTGTATTTCTCAGAGTTAGCCAGCAATGGCGGGCAAGTCGCAACTGATTTATTTGGCAACCAAACCAACAGCAATACATTAGAACTTGAAGAAGCCAAGATCTTGTTTGAATTGAAGTTTCAATACGGAAAACATAAATACAAAGCTGACCATAGCCAAGAGGTCAATGTCCATGTAGAAAACGAGGACGATGAATACACCTTTTACCGAATCAAACGTGACCTCAGCAAGGAAAACAAGTACCTCAAATTTTTGCAGGAGACGGGCATGCCTCTCAAGTCTTCGCAGAGTACGGTACCACTTGGACAGGCATTTTCATGGATCAACGAGTCCAAGAAATTCTTGGAAGACGCTGGGATCAAGTTGATCCAAAACGGCAAGAACATCAAAAAATATTTCCTCGGAAAGTCAGAAATGACCGTGGAAATTAAAGAAAACATAGACTGGTTTGACGTCCATGCCATTGTCAAGTTTGGAGATTTTGAAATTCCCTTCAAAATCATCCGAAACTACATCCTCAAAAATATCAAGGAAATAGAACTGCCCAACGGTGAAATCGCCGTAATTCCGGATGCGTGGTTTGAACAATATTCCGAGCTGATGGCATTCAGCAACGAGGGCAGCCTCGAAGAGCTACAGTTGCAAAAACATCACATTTCGCTGGTCAAAGAACTAACAGATTCCAACCTTGCCCAGATGAGCCTCAAAGGCAAGTTGCAAAAACTCAATGATTTTGATAAGATTGACGACTTTGAGATCCCAGAGGGATTCAAAGGTGAATTGCGACCCTATCAAAAAGCTGGTTACAACTGGATGCGATTCTTGCGATCATATAATCTTGGTGGCTGTCTCGCAGATGACATGGGTTTGGGTAAAACAGTGCAGACTCTGACGCTGCTACAATCTATACATGGAGAGCAGGATGCTGGCACGAGCCTCCTGGTCATGCCTACCTCACTGATCTACAACTGGGAAAAAGAAGCTGAAAAATTCACTCCCAATCTCAGAATACTCAACTACACAGGAGTCAAGAGAAACAAAGACGTCACCCTGTTTAGTCAATATGATCTGGTGCTTACCTCATACGGTATTGTAAGACAAGACATTGATCTATTCGAGAAGTTTCATTTTAACTACATCATCTTGGATGAATCCCAGGTCATCAAAAACCCTGAATCCATCATCTCCAAATGCGTAAGAGAATTGCACTCTTCGAGCAAGTTGATCTTGACAGGCACACCGATAGAAAATACCACATTGGATTTGTGGTCACAAATGTCTTTCGTCAACCCTGGACTTTTGGGAACCAAATCTTTCTTCAAAAAGCAATATCAGATTCCTATCGAGAAAAGAAAAGATGAGGACAAGACAAAAAAACTGTACTCACTCATCAATCCTTTTCTACTGAGAAGAAACAAATCTCAAGTTGCCACTGATCTACCCGAAAAGATAGAAAGCGTGCGCTATTGTACCATGTCACCAGAGCAAGAAGAAGCCTATGAAAAGGTCAAATCTGCCTACCGTGACAAAATCATGAAGGAAATCGAGTCAGGAGGTTTAGGAAAGTCGCAGTTTATGATCCTACAAGGGTTAACCAAACTGAGACAAATCGCCAACCATCCTATGCTGGCTGATGAAACCTACGAAGGAGATTCTGGCAAATTGGAAGACATCAGTTTCATGCTTGACAATGCCATCAACAAGCATCACAAAATATTGGTGTTTTCACAGTTTGTAAAACATCTAAAAATTGTAGCGCAATACCTCGACGAACAAAAAATCAAATATGCTTACCTAGATGGTTCTACTAAGGATCGTCAACAGCAAGTGGAGAATTTTCAAAACGATGAGAGCATACAGGTATTCTTGATTTCGTTGAAAGCGGGAGGTCTAGGTCTCAACTTGACCAAGGCAGAATATGTATTCCTGCTGGACCCGTGGTGGAATCCTGCGATCGAAGCACAAGCCATAGACAGAGCACACAGAATTGGACAGCAAAACAAGGTGTTTACTTACCGATTCATCACCAAAAACACCGTTGAAGAAAAAATCATGCTGCTGCAGCAAAACAAGAAACAATTGGCAACAGATTTAATCACGACGGAAGAGAGTTTTGTAAAGAATCTATCCAAAGCGGATTTGGTAGGCTTACTCGATTAATCACCAAAGGCCATCGAAAAGATAAACGAACTGGCGTTTTTGATGCGTTTTGATGGATAGATACCTTGAGCCACTACGATATATTGGTAGGCCTTTCGAAAGTCTTCTCCATTCAATGCTTTGAGACTCTGATTGTAATAGTGCAAACCTGCAAGTTCTTTGATGCCCACGCGGTTGTCTATGATGGTAACTTTGCTTGGCTTGCCTCTGCTAAAATCACTAGATACCCCAGCCAATGCTAGTTCCTCATTGATTCGTTTGGCATCCCCTAGTACCACTGACTTTCGTTCTTCGATCTCTTTAGCATCTGTAGCGAAACCATAGATCGGATCGGTTGCTTCCATCAAAAATTCCCTATCCTCAACTTTTACCATCAGATACACATGATAATCCGTCTCAACCACATCATAGGCATAACCCAAATCATCTAAAAACAACGCGAGAAGTGCAGACCCCGTCACACAATCATATTTACCAGATACCTCAAAAATCTCACTAAACAACGCTTGCTTTTCATAGTTCTTCAAAAACCGTCTGTGGACTTTGTAAAACACGTGCTTCAAAAAAGCTTCATCTGATTTGATAACAGCTTGCTTTTCCTTCAATTTCGCCAACTCATCTACATATCGCTGTTCGATGGCATCAAATTTTTCTTGTGGCATGTTGCCAAAATCATCCCGAATAAACAATGGCAATTTGGTAATCCCAGTCGGCACAGCAGCACTTACTTGGTCCACTGTGAGAAGCAGACAAACAAAAAAGGAGACGATAATGATTCCGAACTTTTGCACGACCAGTGATTGTTGTTACCTAAATATACTTAATGTTAAATTAATGTTAAAACAATATTAACAAATTATTCCCCTTAAAACTATAGGCAAATCGCGTAAATACGGGGATCAATCGCGTTTTAAGCCGATTTTACACTACCTTTTCCGCTAGCACCAATAACCAGAACCCCAAAATAAGAGATCAACAACATGAGAGACACCATCAATAGACTGTTTGTAAATCAACAGAAAAAATCACAGGAACTCAGAATAGCTCCTATCGCAGATCGAAAAGCAGAACTAAAGAAACTCAAGAAATGGATTTTGACTCACAAAGACAGAATACGCAAAGCAGTATATACGGATTTGCGCAAACCAGAATCAGACATTGACATTACGGAGATCTTTACAGTCACATCGGAGATCAATCATGCGCTGAGAAAACTAAATGTATGGACGGAACCTAAGCGGGTCAGTTCTGGGTTCACCTACATAGGCACCTCTGCCAAAATCATGTATGAACCCAAAGGTCGTTGTCTCATCATTGCACCTTGGAACTTTCCATTTCAATTGATGGTCTCACCCTTGGTCTCTTGCCTGGCGGCTGGCAATACTGCCATCCTCAAGCCCTCAGAAAACACACCTGCTACATCTACATTGATCAAGGAAATGATCTCGGAGCTCTATGCACCAGAATTAGTCACCGTGGTAGAAGGAGCCATCGAAGAAACCCAAATATTGCTTTCTCTGCCCTTTGACCATATCTTTTTTACTGGTAGTACAGCGGTAGGCAAGATCATCATGGCAGCAGCTGCCAAAAATTTGACTTCCGTCACCTTAGAACTAGGAGGAAAATCACCCGTCATCATTGACCAAACAGCCGATACAGATGATGCGGCACGCAAAATTGTCTGGGGACGCTTTACCAACAACGGTCAAACCTGCATAGCACCTGATTACATTTTCATCCACACACACCAGCTGGACTCCTTTGTAGCATCAACTAAAAAATACATCGCTCAGCTATTCGATCCTGAGTCACAAGGCATGCGACACGCGGATGGATACTCTAGAATCGTGAATGAAAAACAAGCGAATAGATTAGTAGATATTCTCAATGATGCGGTGACCAAAGGAGCAAAAGTAATTGCAGGTGGAGATCATGACGTGACACAAAGGTATATTGAACCCACCCTATTGACACATATAGACGAAACCTCCAGAATCTGGCAAGAAGAGATTTTTGGTCCCATCATGCCTATACAAACCTATGATGACCTAGCAACTGTAATCCAACACATCAACACGCAAGAAAAACCGCTCTCGCTTTATTTATTCTCCAAAAGTAGTGTCACACAAAAACTCATCGAGCAACAAACATCGGCAGGTAGCATGGTTATCAATGATGTAGTGATCCAGTATGCACATCCCAACTTACCCTTTGGCGGAGTAAACCACAGTGGGATCGGCAAGTCACATGGACATTTTGGATTCTTAGAATTTTCTAATCAAAAATCGATTTTGAAGCAACGTATCGGACTTACCAATGCCTCTCTATTTTATCCTCCAGTTGGTGGCTTCAAAAAGATACTATTGAAATGGATGATCAATCATTTTTAGTGTTTACTTCTCCTCCCGCTCGTAGATCATCTTGCCACGCTCGTCCCATTCACGAATGATGTAGGATCTGAATTTTCCATCAAAGGGATACAAGTAATATTTTGGTTAATTCAATGTAAACAGAAGATGAATAAATTTGATTTCAAATTCGGAATCACTTAATTTTAGCCTCCATCCAATAGAGAGCAATCAACTCGATAAAAACAACAATCAATTTACAGCACAATAATATATGTTAATAGAAAATAGACCAACAGTAAGTAGTGAATTATTCGATGATGAAGTAGTTATAGTTAATCTGGAAAACGGAAATTATTACTCCTTTGGAGGCTCTGGTATTGATATTTGGAAAATAATAAAAGATGGTGTCGACCTGCCCAACCTCAAAGAAATATTTGAAAACAAATACATGTTTGACCAAGACCAAAAAAAAGTATTTTCTCAAATAATAAATGAACTAATTGAAGAAGGCTTGGTAGTTAAATCAAAAGACCCCTCGGATAAGGTATCCAATGAGTTGATTTTTAAACACGATAGTTTCAAGCCTGCCATCTTAAAGAAATTTACTGATATGCAGGATTTGTTATTATTAGATCCGATTCATGACGTTGATGCCACAGGTTGGCCTATGCCTAAAGAAAATCCTTCTATGGACTTGGACACAAACAAAGATGTCTAACGTCAAACCACTAGTAAGTGTAATCATAGCGGCATATAATGCAGAAAAGTATATTGAATCAGCTATTGAAAGTATCCTAAATCAAACGTACACCAATACCGAAATCATTGTAGTGGATGATGGCTCTACAGACCAAACAGCATCGTTGGTAAAACAATATCCTGTGACCTATTACTTTCAAAAAAATCAAGGTCAACCTACAGCACTTAATTTTGGGATATCACAAAGTCATGGCTCGTTTTTAGCTTTTAATGATGCTGATGATCTTTGGTCTACAGATAAGCTTGAGCTTCAATTGGAAGCTTTCTATTCTTGCGCTGACCTAGAGGTTTCATTTGGACTAGTACAACAATTTATCAGTCCAGAATTGACCAAAGAACAAGCAGCTAGGGTGCATTGCCCTAAAGACCCTATGAATGGATATAGCAAGCAAACTATGCTCATCAAAAAAGCTGCTTTCAACAACATTGGTAGTTTTAATCCTAGTGTACGTATGGGCGACTTTATTGAATGGTTTGCAATGGCAAAAAGAAATGGTGTAAAATATACAATGGTGGACAAGGTAGTAGCTCACAGAAGATTACATCTTGAAAATATGAGCATTCAACAGCGCGACCAAAGAAACAACTTTGCCCAAATCTTGAAACGGCATTTAGATGCACAAAAAAAGTAATTCGCTCAGCACATGGATAGACTACTTTTCTCTTTATGGCGATAAGAAAAAGTATCTATTGTTTGCCATCATACTCGCAATCATCCAATCGTTTGTATTAATACCTAGTACTTATTTTGTACAGCAGATTTTTGATGTTGGCTTGGCGTCCAACAATCTTGGTTTAATTCTCCGCTATTCCATAATGGCTCTTTTTTTGATCCTCATCAACCAAGCCTTGTGGCTCTGGGGGAGAAAAATAGTATTAAAAATAACCAAAGAAATAATCGCATCCATCAGATCTGGACTACTAATCGGAATATTACAATCCGATTACTCTGCTTTCCAAACGTATCAAAAAAATAAACTACATAATCAGATCATTAATGACAGTGAAAGAGTCGATCGGATGAGCAATGCCTTTGTTGCCATTTTCATACCTTCCTTTTTCTCCAGTATATGCCTACTAGCTGTTCTTTTTTACCTCAATTGGACATTGAGCATTGTACTACTTCTACTTGGCCCAGCATTATGGTTGATGATGAAATTACTAAGAAAAGGAATCAGAGACAACACCAACAATTTCAACAATCATTTCGAAAGGTTCAGTAGCCAATTAAGGTTCATTATTCACTATTTTGACCTAATAAAAAGTAGTGCTTTCGAAGAGCAAGAGTCCCAAGAAAAAACAACTACCATTAAAAATCTAAAAGATTCCAGCCAATCTATGGCTTGGCAACAGGAGCTATTCAAATCGCTGCAAGACATAATAATCTCATGTGTCAGTTTGCTCATACTTGTAATAGGCTGCTTTTTGGTCTTGAATGATCAGCTTACATTTGGAACCTTGATGTCATTTTATTTTGTACTCTATCTGCTGAGGAGATTTATGTTTAATCTGTCACAATCAATCCCAGAAATACTGTCTGGGAAGGAATCTCTCGCACCTATCATGGAGTTGACTAAAACCTTGTCTAGTACGAAGGAAGTTTCTGGTACTAAGCTTATAGATCTTGAGAACACATTAGAACTAGAGAATATATCCTTTCACTATCCTAGTCAAAAAAGTTTGCTCTCTAAGTTGAATCTTCAAATTCAAAAAGGAAAAACCTATGCAATCATTGGATCCAATGGTGTAGGGAAAAGCACTTTAATAAAACTCATTATGGGGTTTTACAAACTCAATCATGGGCAGATATTGATCGACGGGCACCCTCTAACTAAAGTCGATATTAAGCATTGGAGAAATCAGATAGGGCTTATTTTTCAGGAATCTTACATCTTTGACCAAACAGTAAAAGAAAACATTCTATATGGATACAATGAAAATATAAGCGACGAAGAACTAGAGCAAATTATCAAACTATCAACCCTAGATCGTGTCATTTCTAAACTACCAAATGGAGTGGATACCCAATTAAATTCAGCTATAAACTTGTCTGGAGGAGAAAAGCAAAAAATTGCTATTGCTCGATCTTTGGTTTCACAACCGAACCTACTGATTCTGGACGAACCTACCAACCACCTAGATTCCGAATCACTGAAGCAGCTCTATGTTAATTTAAAGAATCTCTGGTTCAAGCCCGCCATACTCATTATTACACACAATAAAGATTTTCTAGATTTGGCCGATGAGGTTCTTGAACTGAAAGATGGGGTACTACATAAATATGATTTAAAATGAAATCACACATTGATTTTTGGCCATCTAGCCAACAACTATTTTTACTAAAAGCCTGTACATTGTCAGGAACAGAGGCTATCTCTAATTTTGAAAAATGGCAATTGACACTCGTACTCAATCCTCAAAAAACTGGAGATCAATTGCTCGCAACTGTATTTGATCAAATTGATGGTGGATCCCAAAGGCTTTTACCTTTACTTCATTACAATTTGCACCTACATCTACCTGACGACCCAATCTTAAAGGCTATCAAAGGTTACAATAGGTACGTCTGGTCTAAAAATCAAATTATTTTTTTCCAAGTCAAAAAAATAATCAACCTTCTGGATAATCATCAAATCGAACACTTTTTTGTTAAAGGAGTTCCTTTGGCAAAGCATTATTATGGCTCTGACGGTATCCGACCTATGTCTGACCTAGATATTGTAGTACATGAGTCTGATGTACATGAATTGTGGGATTTACTTTCCCAAGAGGGATGGAAGGATTTGTACTCTAAACAATACGTCGATACCAAGCGACTTGTAGGCAACTCTAGGTGCTTAATCAATAATAAAAAAGATGAAATTGATACTCATTGGAGGGTTTTTAAAGACTCCTTTAGTGAGCATGACGAAATAGAATTATGGGAAGACCTTGCTCTACTAGAAATAGATGGTATGAAAACCAAAATGTTGAACCCAACTTTCCAATTGCTTCACACAATAATCCATGGCATGAGATGGAACGAACTTCCATCTTTTCGTTGGATATGTGATTCTATGATTATTATAAAAACAGATTCTATCAATTGGGAACAATTATTATCGTTTAGTGAAAAGAGAAAATACAGTCTCCGAATAAGTGCTGCATTATCTTATCTTCGAGACGAATTTGATGCAGTTATTCCTGATGAGGTATTTGATAGGCTGAATAACATCAAGGTCAGTTCTATTGAAAAGAAATTCTTCAATAAACTTACGACCAAACATGAAGCACGCTCATTATCTAATGTTCTTCTGCGTCATTACCAATTCAAATTGTACCATGCCAACAACAATGTTTTCAATGAAATTTGGGTCTATCTAAACCATCATAAGACCAATTGGGGAACAAAAAACGTATTGGCTTCTCTTTTTAGTTTAATTGGCCATAAGATGGGCTTAACTAAACACCCTCTGGATAAATTAAAATGAACAAGAAATCCTTTTTGTCATTCTATGATGAACTAAGTGCGGAATATTCTGTTGCTGAACAAACCTTAGCTACTAATCGTCATCATATCTCTTTTGCCAATCATGTGTTTGCTGCGACATTTATTGGCTCTGAAACCAATGACTTCTACCTGCCCGCTCTCACTCACTTGAAAATTTCACTTCCTTCAATTCATGATTTTGAAGTATGGGTAATAGAGGGAGAATCATCTAAAATAAACCTTCCCAATCCTACCTGGGATTGGAATAACGTGTCTCCCTTTGGAGAAATCTATCGTGATGAAAATTTTATTCTAAATTTCGAGTCTTGGAGTAGTGTACTTAGAGTTTTTAATAGAATTGAAAATAAAGCCTATATATGGATCCAATCTATCGATGCGTTACCCAAATGGATGAGAAGTTTTCCCCTAAGAAGTATAGTAGATTGGTATTTTGAATCTACAGCTATTCAGCCAGTACATAGCGGTGGAATCGCCCTTGGCAATAATGGTGTGATGCTAACAGGCAAAGGAGGCTCAGGCAAATCCTCAACCTGTCTTTCATGCCTAAATCATGATGAACTAAAATACCTTGGGGATGACTTTATGCTAGTCGATTGCGAAAATGGGAAAGAGGCCTTTAGCCTTTATAATGTGGCCAAAGTTGAGTTTGAAAACTTAAAAAAGTTCAAATTCTTAACGCCCTATCAAGAGCAATTCAAAGTGGATGACGAGAAATATCAGATTTTCTTGCATGAATTAATCCCAAGTAAACTCACCAATCAATTTATGATTGACGCCATTTTTCTACCTAAAATAACGGGTTCCAAAAAAGGAAACCTTGTAAAATCTAACGCTAGTGACGCACTCATGGCTCTGGCTCCCTCTACTATCTCATTGCTAAGAGGCAATCGCGAACTAACCTTCAGTAAAGTATCTAACTTAGTCAAAAAACTCCCCATATACACCCTTGAATTGAGTTCGGATTTCGAACGAAATCCAGAGATTATATACAATCACTTGAATCAATAAACCCTATTTCTCTTATAATAGGTTGATTAAGCAAATAATGGAGGTCACCCACTATGATATTATTCAATTACTCCTTACACTTTGAGCCCTCCAATAATTATTGATCTCAGCTAAAAGCTTTTCTAAACTAGCCATAGTAGATCGATAAATATTGACCAGATAATTTGGGTGATTCAATTCATCGCCTTCTACCCCTATTTCAGGCACATAATCGCATTGGGGTTCATACCATGTTCCAAAAAATTTGTCCCACCAAACGAATATAGTTCCCAAGTTTTTGTTAAAATGCTCTCTTTCAACACTATGATGAATTCGGTGCGCCATAGGTGAAATCAACAAATATTTACCAATCCAACCTAGGTTCCACTTCAACTCAGAATGTTGGAGAGAAAGCATTATATTTCTGATCAACTGCACTCCTATATAAGTCTCGACTGGACTGCCAGCTATAGCTAAAGGCAACGCATATAAAATTCTCTTGATAGACACATCAGAGATCGGGTTCGTTCGCAATCCAGAAATAATATTGAATCGATTGGGTGCATGATGCATTTTGTGCATTTCCCAAAGTACCGTACTCGTATGCTCAATTCTATGAACCCAATAGTCTAAGAAATCTATTAAAACAAATACAACTATGACCTGTATGAGAGAATAAGGTATTAGCCTTATAAGATCAAAACCAAAATAAAACCGTATTTCCTTGGGTATAAACAGGGCTACTCCAAGCAACAGTCCATAACCCAATATTTCATTAATCATTGTGTATCTAAAAACGAATCCAGTCCAATCGTTTTTAGCAGAATTATCTAGCACTAGGAGTCTTTTCATCGACGACTGCTCCCATCCTATTAGGATTCGTTCAATAATTATCAACGTGAGTGGAATTAATATGAGTATCAATATCAGCTCATACGATTCGGAAAAATAGTCGACATAGTGATCTATGAATTTCCCAAAAAAATTGACTATCAAATCTCGAAATCCTCCCATCAATAAATATTACAAATAATTGTCAAGTTTGTTGTTACGATGTAAAATTGCCTCTTTTTTTCTAATAAATTGCTGATCTAAAGTCACGAAGATAATGACAAATATTTCTGTTAGTATAATAATACCCTGCTACAACGGAAGTCAACATTTAGCTCCTGCCATTCAAAGTGTTTTGGATCAGCAAATAGCAAATAGTCAAATAATTGTAGTTGATGACGGTTCCACTGATAATTCGGTTGAGATTGCTTCTGCCTTCGACCATGTGCAAACAATACAACAACCCAACGCTGGTCCAGCGGCAGCCAGAAATAGAGGTATATCAATTGCAGAAGGTGATTTCATAAGCTTCCTTGATGCGGATGATCTATATCCCAAAAACAAGCTAAAGAATCAACTGGACTATTTGAACAAAAACCCAGAGATTGAGCTTGTCTCTGGCAGAATAAAATGCATTGGTAACAACGCCGATCACATGTTCTCCAAAATTTATGAAAATAGTGAAGAAAAAACCATGCTTAATTTCCACCTTGGAGCAGGTCTTTATAGAAAACATACAATAGATAAAATTGGATATTTCGATGAAGATTTGAAATACGCGGAAGATGTAGACCATTGGTTCAAAATAGTAGAACAAGGCATCTCATACCATTTTCTACCAGAGGTTACCCTCTTGCACACGCGTCATGAAAATAATATGACCAATTCCTCTCACGCAATACAAACCCCATACCTTATTCGTGCAGTCAAAAAGAGTATGGATCGAAGGAAAAAACTAGCTAAATTCGAAATGCCTGAGTTTTTTAAAAACACCCTTTCTCATCGAAACAAGTAATTAACCTTTCCAATCACAACAGAGACAAAGCAAGAGTAAAATGTTTTAATACTATTACTCCTCCCGCTCGTAGATCATCTTGCCACGCTCGTCCCATTCACGGATGATGTAAGGTCTAAACTCTTCATCAAAGGGGTCTTTGGAGTAAATAATTTCACGTTTTCGACGGTTTCTTTGATCGTAATATTCTCGCCAGATCCCTATGCGATGATCGAATTGATACTCACCATAAGCTGCCAGATTGCCGCTTTCATGAAAAGCATAATAGTTACCCTCCTTCTCTCCGAAATGCACTGGTATAATTTCCTTGAGTTGGCGTTCGTCGCGGTTGTGGTAGGCTACCAGCGACTCCTTAGGCCATCCTTTGTAGTATTTTTCTTTGCTTTGCAGGATGTTGTGCTTGTTCCAAGTGGACCAACGCCCATGTTTGACGCCCATGTAGAAGATCCCCTCTTCGATCACCTCATCATCGACCATCTTCTTGTAGGGCCCATGTAAGATGCCTGCATTGTCTTTGTCTATTTTTCGAGAATTAATGATTTTTCGCTTTCTGAAATCATACCAATAGACATCCCTCACATAAGGAACTGGCTCTTCATAGTGTTTGAGATAAGAAAACAATTCCATCACTTCATTGTCTCCAAAACCCGATCTAGTAAAACCCTTTCTGGTCTTCTTCCCAAAGTACACATTGCGTTTGGGTTTCTTTTTCTTCAAGACAATTTCACGATCCTCTTCCTCTGCATCCATGTCTACCGTGAGTGGCGCTTCGTATTGTGTCTCTAGTAGTTCTTCATCACTCACATACTCTTGGGCATAGGTATTTAGACTCTGTGTCATGCAGCCAATCACCAATAAGTATAAGAATTTCATTTTCATATAAGTAAAGCTAAATGCTATTATAATAAAAAACCTCTGAGCAAGCTCAGAGGTTTCACTTTTTTCAAGCTATCTGAGTTTACTCAGCACTAATTTCGATAGACCGATTGATAAACTGTGTCAATGCCTCTCCTACCAACAGCCCTTGAGACAACAAAGCCAAGTCATACGCTTGTCTCGCCAAAGTCTCTTTGTTCTCTTCTTTCTTAGATTTCAAAATCTTGGAAACCAAGGGGTGGTTTGCATTGACTGCTACATTGTACTGATCTGGGAAGTCCCCCATCATCATCATACCACCACCGCCGTTGCGCTGCATGTCCTTCATTCTACGCATGAACTCGGGCATGGTCACGATCACTGGCATCTCATCTGCTGCCAATGACTCCACGCTGACAGTTGAGTTCTTGTCATTGATAGATTTTTCAAATAACTCCTTGGCCTTTTCTTTGTCAGAATCAGACAATACAGATTCTATTTTCTCATCCTTGTCTATCAACTTGTCCACTGTATCCGCATCCACACGCTTCAACTGGGTTTTGTCCATTTTGTGCTCCAACGTCCCTATAAAGTGTGAATCCAATGGCCCATCCATTTTCAAAACATCATAAGACTTCTTTTTCACAGATTGGATAAATGCGTGCTGCTTGGCAGGCTCGGTCGCGTACAGATAGATGATGTTGCCATCTTTGTCCTTCTGAAGCGTTTCTGTCTTGGTTTTGTATTCATCGAAAGTAAAATACTGACCATCTACGTTTTCGAGCAATGCAAAATCCTTTGCTTTGTCGTAGAACTTCTCATCACTGAGCATACCATATTTCACGAATAGTCCAATATCTGACCATTTCGTCTCGTATTCTTTTCTATCCTTCTTGTACAAGTCGCTCAACTTGTCAGCCACTTTTTTGGTGATGTAAGAGTTAATTTTCTTCACATTGCTATCGGCCTGCAAAAAGCTTCTGGATACGTTGAGCGGGATGTCTGGTGAATCAATAACCCCATGTAGCAACATCAAAAATTCTGGCACTACATCTTTCACTTCATCGGTGATAAATACCTGACGAGAGTACAGTTGAATCTTGTTCTTTTGCAACTCAATATCCTTTTTCACTTTAGGGAAATACAAGATACCTGTCAAATTGAATGGATAATCTACATTGAGGTGAATCCAGAAGAGTGGCTCTTCTGAGAAGGGATACAATTCTCTATAGAATGACAAATAATCTTCGTCCGTCAAATCCGCTGGAGATTTGGTCCATAATGGCACAGGATTGTTGACAATGTTGTCCTTTTTGACCGTTTTGTATTTTGGCTTATCTTCATCGTCCTTGCCATCCTCTACACGCTCATCCCTCTCACCAAACTTCACCGCTACAGGCAAGAATTTACAGTATTTGTCCAAGATGCCCTGGAGTCTGCTTTCATTCAAAAACTCTTCAGAATCTTCGGTATTGACATGCAGTATGATATCTGTACCTCTCTCAGTTCTATCACCCGCTGTGATCTCAAACTCTGTCGATCCATCACAAATCCATCTAGCCGGTTGTGAACCTTCGACATGAGAAAGAGAATTGATTTCTACTTTTTCGGCAACCATAAAAGCCGAGTAAAATCCTAAGCCAAAGTGGCCAATGATTTGCTGCTCATCACCTTTGTCCTTGTATTTTTCCACAAACTCGGTCGCACCACTGAATGCGATCTGGTTGATGTATTTCTTGATGTCATCGGCAGTCATACCAATGCCTCGGTCGCTGATCGTAATGATCTTTGCCTCTTTGTCAAAGCTCACTTCCACTTTCAAATCCCCCAATTCGCCTTTGAACTCACCGATCCCAGCGAGCTGCTTGAGTTTCTGGGTAGCATCTACCGCATTGGAAACCAATTCTCTCAAAAAGATCTCGTGATCGGAATAAAGAAACTTCTTGATTATTGGAAAAATATTCTCGGTATGAATCGAAATATTACCTTTCTCTTGCATGGTGTATTTGTGTTTTACTATTTGGTTAATACTAAAATATTCTCACCGCCCTATGACAAAACTCATTCCAAAATAGAAATTGATCTAATCCGTGACAGGATGACAGAAAATGGCAGGCAGGAGTGGCAGGGTAGGAGTCAAAACAGGATATGTTAATTGTGGAGATTCTCAACCTTACATTCATTAGTAACCTAAATCCCCTTCATTCAATTGTAACCCCATTCAGTCCATTCATATTAGATAAACTGCCTTTTTCTTGGAGCAATCGGACAGCATTTCTAATTTTGCAAACATAACCCCACAAATAAAAATGTAAAATATAATTTCTTTTCAGACAATACAGACAGCAGGCTCATCACGGGCGTGCCTATTTATTCATCTTCCAAAAAAGAAATTATGTTTACTCTTCATAGCGTTACTTACGCGCATCCCAACAAGGATATGCTGTTTGACGACATCAGTCTTACAGTCAATACTCACGACAAAATAGCCCTGATCGGCAACAATGGAGCTGGAAAATCCACGCTACTGAAAATCATAGCTGGTGAGCTACCTGTCTCTGATGGAGTCATAAAAGTCGATATTCAACCCTATTATGTTCCACAAATCTTCGGACAATACAATCATCTGACCATTGCGCAGGCATTGAGGATAGACCGAGAACTTCAGGCTCTTCAAGAAATATTGGGTGGTCATGTCACGGATGAGAATATGTCCATCCTCAATGACAATTGGGATGTTGAAGTCCGCTGCACAGATGCATTGCGCTATTGGGAGTTGGATGATCTGGACTTAAACCACAAAATGGAAACCTTGAGTGGCGGACAAAAGACGAAAGTTTTCCTTGCAGGTATATCCATTCATCAACCTGACTTGGTACTGTTAGACGAACCGAGTAATCACCTAGATGTATCTGGCAGACAGCTATTGTATGATTTTGTGCAATCCACATCTAGCACCTTAGTGGTAGTGAGTCATGACAGGAGATTACTGAATATTTTGGACACGGTATGTGAGTTGAGTAAGCGAGGCATAACAGCCTATGGCGGTAACTATGACTTTTATATCACGCAAAAGCAAATAGAAGTTTCTGCTTTGAACCAAGACATTCACAGCAAAGAAAAGGCATTGCGAAAAGCGAAAGAAAAAGAACGGGAAACCAAAGAACGCCAGCAAAAACTGGACGCACGAGGGAAAAAGAAACAAGAAAAGGCTGGTGTATCAAGGATCATGATGAATACACTGCGCAACAACGCCGAAAATAGTAGCTCCAAAGCTAAAAGTGTTCATGCTGAAAAGATTGGTGGCATTGCTGGGGAATTGCATGAGTTGCGCGCTACTGTGTCAGATCTGTCCAAAATGAAATTTGGGTTGAACAACTCCTCCATGCACAAAGGCAAGGTACTGTTCACCGCCACTGATGTCAATTTTAGTTACGGTGCTACACCGCTATGGAAGGAGAAGCTCAACATCCAAATAACAAGTAGCGAACGTATAGCACTGAAGGGATCAAACGGCTCAGGAAAAACCACATTGATCAAACTCATTTTGGGAGACTTGGAGTCAATGTCTGGAACGATTTACCATGCAGAAAACAAATCTGTTTACATTGATCAAGACTATTCTTTGGTTGACAACACTCTCAAAGTGTACAAGCAAGCCCAGCAATTCAATACTACGGCATTACAGGAACACGAAATCAAAATTAGGCTCAATCGCTTTTTGTTTTCCCAAGAAGATTGGGACAAACCGTGTAGTGCCTTGAGTGGAGGAGAAAAAATGCGCTTGATGCTCTGCGGACTGACCGTCAACAGTCAATCACCCGATCTCATCATCTTGGACGAACCGACCAACAATCTGGACATCCAAAATATTGAAATCCTAACAGCTGCGCTCAACGAATACCAAGGAACGCTGATAGTAGTGTCTCATGACGAATCTTTCTTGGAACAAATCAACATCCAGCGAGCAATCAAACTCTGAATTGTATATTGTATCATTGGATGCGCATAGAAAATAATGCTATGCCTATGGAAATAATTTTTCTAAGCATAGAATTATTTTCTATGCTTATGGGATTGGAAAGCGATAAGCATAGCTTTCTAATCCTATAAGCATGAAATCGAAAAACCAATATTTCTATAGCTAATAAGAGAGATTGACACAGGTTTTCAATCCGATGACAAATTCTAAATTAATTCCAAATTGAAAGGTTAATTTGTACTCATGAAGATTCTGATAGTCGAAGATGAGGAAGAACTGGTCGCAGATATTTCCAAATACCTGACGGGAGAAAATTATCTATGTGAGACTGCCAAGACCTACCAAGAGGCCATCGACAGGATACATGCCTACGCTTATGACTGCATCCTGCTAGACCTCATGTTGCCCGGAGGAGATGGAATCCAACTATTAGAGTACCTCAAAGCACAACACAAACAAGATGGTGTCATCATCATCTCTGCCAAAAACTCTCTGGAAGACAAAATCAAGGGATTGCAAATAGGTGCAGATGATTATCTGGCCAAGCCATTTCATCATGCGGAATTGGCGGCACGCATCCATTCGGTGATCAGGAGAAAGCAGTTTGACAACTCCAATACACTAACGCAAAACGAAATCACGATTGACCTGCTCTCCAAAACTGTACGCATCTCAGAGGAAAATATCGTACTGACTCGGAAAGAATACGATCTGTTACTATTTTTTATCGGCAACAAAAACAGGATCTTGTCCAAGAGTGCCTTGGCAGAGCATCTATCAGGTGATTTTGCTGACATGTTTGACAACCACGATTTCGTCTATGCACATGTCAAGAACCTGAAACGAAAACTCAAAGAGCATCAATATGGTGACTACATCAAAACCATCTATGGCTCAGGTTACAAATGGGAAATATGACCAAACTACTCGACAAGCCCTTTAGGATTTTCACAGTGTATGCACTGATTATATTGATTGGGAGTGTGCCTGTGTACTACATCGTCGTAGATCATATCTGGCTCCACGAGCTAGATGAGCACAATCTGATCATCAAAGACCGTATCATTGGCTACTTTGATCAACAAACGATAGATTCCACTGAACTACGACAGACAATCAATGCATGGAAGATCATGCAGCCTGGCACTAGTTTGAATCTAGTCCAAGAAATAGGACAAGACAGCATCTATGAAATCACCAAGCAAAACATATACGCTCCAGCGTTTGAAATCGATCGGTTCAGAGGCTACCAGACTTACCTTCATATCAATGGTCTGCCCTACCGCATGATCATAGAGACCAATATCGAAGAGGCTGACGAAACACTTGTCGCCATTGCCGTGGTGACCATTGCATTTTTCATCCTTTTGGTGATCGGGTTCATCTATCTCAACAAAAGAATAGCCAAAGGAATTTGGCATCCCTTTCACCAAACTTTACAGACACTACAGTCCTTTGATCTCAGTCAGGACAATAGTATCGCACTGGGCGAAACTGATATTGAGGAGTTTGCGCAACTCAATACCGCCTTGAGCGAGTTGGTCGCACAGAACATCTCCGTCTATCAGCAACAAAAGGTATTCATCGAGAATGCCTCTCACGAATTGCAAACACCACTGGCGATCCTCAAGTCAAAACTGGACATCCTCCTACAACAGGACAACTTGACCCAGCAGCAATCTGACTTGCTCAACGCTATTGGCTTGCCATTGTCCCGAATCAGCCGGATCAACAAAAATCTATTACTGCTAGCCAAGATAGAAAACAGTCAATTCAACGCAAATGAAGAAATTGATCTCACACAACTCATAGACAAAACCATCCATCTATTTGCGGACTATTTTGATGAGAAAACATTGAACATTTCCTTTCAATACAAAACCCCATTAACTATCGTGTGCAGTCCCTACCTCGCCGAGACATTGATTCACAACCTGCTATCCAATGCCATCAGACATAGTCCAGTAGGCGGAACAGTACAAATCCATGTAGCAGATCAAAAATTGAGCATTCAAAACACAGGAACAGCATCTCTCAAAGTCGAGAAACTATTCCAGAGGTTCGCCGTCTCTACAGCCGAAACCACCAACAGTGGCTTAGGACTGGCTATCGTCAAGGAGATTTGTGCGCGCTATCATTGGGAGGTATCTTATGATTTTCAATCTAATTTTCACATTTTTTCGGTGAGCTTCCCTAAATTCTAAATCTCTTCTAAATCGGTTTGCAGTTTTGTCTCATAAATTTTTCAACATAAAGATCAAAGACAATGAACAAGCCGATTTTAGTCCTAGGCATATGCCTATCATCCCTGATGTCCTGTGGCCATGAGGATCAAGTACCACAAAAGGTATTGACAGCTTTTCATCAAAAATTCCCGCAAGCCAAGGATGTAGAATGGGAACTTGAAAAAGAAGACGACATGGAATGGGAAGCCGAATTCAACGTAAATGACATGGAATACTCTGCCAATTTTGATCCTGAGGGCACTTGGCATGAGACAGAGCATGACATCAAATTCCATGAAATTCCACCTATAGTGATTAGTACCATCCAACACGATTTCGCAGATTCAGATTTTAAAAAGGCTGAAATCTCTGAGACTCCCAAAGGACAATTCTATGAGATAGAATTGATCCAAGGGGAAACAGAAATAGAACTGACTTTGAATGATAAAGGAGAAATCACTTACAAAGTGACTACATTAGAAGAGGAAGAATATGAAAATTAGCATTTGCACGATTGCACTTTTTTGTCTGTTCCATACAGGATTGTTTGCTCAAAACTCAACCATAAGTATCTCAGGCACAATCAAAGATAAAGTCTCTCAGGAGGCTTTGTCTTATGTCAATGTGATACTCAAAAACAGCAAAGACTCCACCTTCGTCACAGGATCCATCACCAACGACCAAGGATTATTCACACTAGAAGCTCCTAAGTCTGGCGAATACCTCGTGGAAATTTCCTTCCTAGGCTATCTCACAATACAGCAAAAAACATTCATAGGTTCTCAATCAAAGTACCTTGATTTAGGAGATACTCAGCTAGAGGAAGATGTGCAAACTCTAGGAGAAGTGATCGTCACAGGACAGCAAGATGCCGTCTCTGAGACCATGGACAAAAAGACCTACACCGTGTCTGACAACATCAGCCAGAGTGGTGGCTCAGTCCTACAATCCATGAGCAATCTACCAGGCGTCACGGTACAAGATGGCAAGATTCAACTCAGAGGAAATGAGAAAATAACGGTACTCATAGACGGAAAGCAAACTGCCCTCACTGGCTTTGGTAGCCAAACTGGCCTAGACAATCTGCCTGCCTCAGCCATCGAGAAAATAGAAATCATCAACAACCCATCTGCCAAATATGACGCCAACGGCAATGCAGGCATCATCAACATCGTGATGAAAAAAGAAAAAAAGACCGGCCTCAATGGCAAAGCCGGTCTCAGTACGGGACTCGGCGCACTCTGGGTAAGGAAAGAGAACCTACCTACCATCAGACCTCAATATCAGATGACACCCAAAATCAACCCTTCTCTGTCACTCAACTACCGTAAGGATAAAGTCAACTTCTACCTACAGGCAGACAATCTATACACCCAGACACTCAACAAAAACGAATTTGTCACACGGACATACGATGATGGCACTGTGATACATCAGCAGTCCAAACGCAATCGAAACACGAACTTTTTTACTTCCAAGGCAGGTCTAGATTATCAAATATCGGATGTCAACAGTTTCAGCGCTTCAGTACTATTTGGGAGTGAAAAAATAATCGACCATGGAGATGAGCCCTTCTTCAATCAAGATTTATCCCAAAGATTAAGGCTTTGGCAATATGTAGAAGACGAACTAAAGACTACAGCCATGGCTACAGGTAGTTTTCAACACCAGTTCAGGCAACCTGGTCACACGCTGTCTGCAGGGCTCAACTACACTTTCCACAGAGAAAACGAGCAATATTTCTTCGACAACATTCTTCCTAGTTCCAGCAGCAAGGATGCTTTCAAACTCCTCTCAGACGAGCATGTGGCAGATCTCATGATCGATTATGTGCGTCCTCTCAGATACGGACGGGTCGAAACAGGATTGAAATTTCGCAAGCGAGTGATACCTACCGATATGCAGTTCTTCCCAGGCACTAACTCTCCATTGGATGCTGACGCTGGCGGTTGGGCAACCTACAACGAGACGATACCGGCACTGTATGGGAACTATATCTACGAGACCAAAAAAATAGAAGCAGAACTGGGTCTTAGACTAGAGTATTTCAAATTGCAATACGATGTAAACCCAGGACACAATACCTACAAGAGTGATGGCTATGACTATACGCAACCCTTCCCTAGTATCAGGTTTGCATACAAAATCAATGACAACAACAGGCTCACCACATTCTATAATCGTCGTGTAGATCGACCCAATGAAGTGGACATTAGAATCTTTCCCAAATACGATGATGCCGAAATTATCAAAGTAGGTAACCCTGCACTCAGGGCACAGTTTACCGATGCGATAGAAATAGGATACAAGACTAATTGGAACACAGGTTATTTCTATTCTGCTCTTTATCATCGCATGGCAAATGCTACGATATCACGCATCTCGACCACAGTAGATAGCACCAATTTAATCTATGCTGTTTTCCAAAACATTGGAAAAAGCTACAACAGTGGTTTAGAAATCGTCTTCTCTCAAGAAGTAAACGATTGGCTACTACTCAACCTCAATCTCAATGGCTATCACAACCAAATCAACGCCTATACCGTGACCAATCTATATCCAGTCGAAAATGTATTCAGTGTGGACAAACAAGAGATGTTTTCTGGCAACATCAAGCTCAACAGCACATTTCAAATCAGTTCACGCATAGAAGCTCAACTGACGGCCATCTATCTAGCTCCCGACCTGATTCCTCAAGGACGCATTGGCGCCCGCTACACGCTAAACATGGGGATCAAAAGCAGTATCCAAGATGGCAAGGGAGAGCTATTCCTGAATGCGACTGATTTATTGAATTCCATGGTGATCAAACAAACCATAGACGGCAACAATTTCAGTTATACCAGCAGCAACTATTATGAAACTCAAGTCATTCGACTAGGCTACAACTATAAATTTTAATACTTAGTGTGCACACTCACTTTGTACAGAAGACAGACACAAGAAGAATCAAAAAACACCCCACTTTTTTATCTAAAGTCTAGTGTCTAAACACTAAAATCTATCAGCATTCTGCACCTCATCGCTCAGCATCACTTTGGAGGATTTGAGAAAACGGGAATACCAATAACCTGAATCCTTCACGATCCGCTTTTGGGTTTCAAAATCATTGTACACCAAGCCAAACCTCGGAAGATACCCTTCGGCCCATTCAAAATTGTCCATCAATGACCAAACAAAATACCCATCTACTTTGATCCCACTCCTTTTGGCTTTAAGTACTTCACTGATATATGCCTGTAGGAACTTGACACGTTGTACATCCTTGACCTTTCCTTCTTCACAGTGATCTGGAAATGCCACACCATTCTCGGTCACAATGATAGATTTTACATTCTCGTAGGCATTGAACTTCTTCAGCATCTTGTGGATCCCAGGAGGATAGACCTCCCAGCCCATCGCAGTAGTCTCTACACCACGTTCCTCTGCCTTGACAATCTGACCTTGTAGATAGGGCATGTACCAATTGTATTTCACTACCTCGCGCGTATAGTTCTGCAGACCGACAAAATCAAAATCAAAGGGCATATTCATTTCGTCATCCGCTTGGATAAAATCCTCTACTCTCTTGGCTACAGGCAGATCTTCAATAGGATAACCTAGTCCCATTGCAGGTTCGATAAACAAACGATTGAGCAAAGCATCAAAACGCTTGGCAGCCTTTACATCTTTTGTTTCCTGACTGGCAGGATCTATATGAGAACAAGAAAATGTCGTCCCGATGTTCGCATGAGGCAGCAAATCTCTGATGATTCTCCCTCCCAAACTCTGGCACAGCGTAGCATGGTGCATTGCAGGCAGGAAATTATTAATCCCCTTCTTCCCCGGTGCATGATATCCCAAAAAGTAGCCAGCACCTGTAAAAACCATAGGCTCATTGAGTACCATCCAGTTCGTCACCCGATCACCAAATAATTTCACACAGGTAGTTGCAAACTCTTCAAACCAGTTGAGTATCTCACGGTTGACCCAGCCTCCTTTCTTCTGCAATTCTTGAGGCAAATCCCAATGATAAAGTGTAATCCAAGGCGTTACATCATTTTTGAGGCAAGTATCTATCAAACGGTTATAAAAATCTACTCCAGCCTGATTGATATATCCTGTACCATTGGGAAATATCCTTGACCATGAAATCGAAAACCTATAATTCGGAATATTAAGTGTGTTGATCAACTGGATATCCTCGCGATAGTGATTGTAATGCTTGCAAGCATGATTGCCATCACTACCATCTTGTATTTTACCTTTCTTGGCTACAAAGGCATCCCAGATCGACTGTCCAGAACCATCAGCATCGTGTGCACCTTCTATTTGATAAGCAGCAGTGCTCACTCCCCAATGAAAATCGGGACCAAAGTCATCTTTTGTAAAAATCATATTAGGATAAAAATTTCAATCTGGGAAAAGAAAAAATAGGCTTCTTAGGTTCTGCTTCAGGAGCAGAAATATGCTCTTGGAGTACCTTATCAATGATAAACTGAGTTTGCTCAGGAAAATAAACAGGTATTTCCTTCCCATGATCTACCCAATTTTGAATCACCTTTTTTGCCTTTTTATTCAATTTTGTCAAAACAGGCACCCCCAATTCTTTGAGACTTTCTGCATTGAAATGCTGTTCATATTGGCGTTTCATAGGTACTACCAGCAATTTTTTGGTGAGGTACATCGCCTCAGCAGGTGTTTCGAACCCCGCTCCGCACAATACGCCAGCACTAGATGCCATACTCTCCACAAATCTCAACCCATCGATGCGTTGTATATGCACATTGTCTTGGGTATAATCTTCTAATGTATGTTTAGAAAACACCTCCCATTGTACATTCTTGATTTTTGAGAGATTCTTGATCAATTTCTTATCTCCATAGGCTGGCAAATAAACTGTGTAGTGTCCAAGGTCCGTGATCTCCTGATTGCGAATGTCATTTCGAATAATAGGCGTAAAAATCTTTTGATCATATCGACGAAAATGGAAACTGTAGTAATCGTCTGCAGGAGCATAATTTTTTAATATTTGAGAACCAAACCAATCGGCATGTGGTGGTTTAGGAACCAATTTGGAACGCAAGGCACTTTGATGACTCAATGCAATACACTTGACTCCTTTCATGCGACAAGCCCATGCTGATACAGGTTCAAAATCGTTGATCACCAAATCGTATTGTTCTACAGGACAGGATTTGATTTCCTTCATCAACTTACGAATACTGGCATTCTTGAAAGTCTTGACAATATCTACGCCACCACCTTTGCCAAAGATGAAGCTCATTCCATCATACCTGTATTTCACTGGAAATGGCAAACTCAAATCAGCCTGAATACCACTGATTAATACGTCGACGTTGACTCGTTTACTCAACGCAGGAATCACATCCAGCGCACGGCTCAAATGTCCATTTCCTGTTCCCTGTATCGCATATAATATCTTCATATATCTAATCTTCCCTTCATCAATTAATTCTTGAGCATTTCTTGGAGCATTTTGCCATAGAGCTCTTTTGGTGACCTGGATGACAAATCCCCTGGCTCATCATCATGATCTGAATCTCCCTTCTTTTTTGATTTTTTCAGTTCTGGAAAATCTTTGTCTTCAAATTGAAACAATGACCATTCGCCTTTGTGATACTCTAGAGAGGTCAAATTTTCTATCCAATCACCAGAATTCAAATACATCACAGGGCCATTTTCTGTATCATACTTTTTCATCTCAGGGTGATGAATATGACCACATATCACATACTCATAACCACTATCTGCAGCAATCTGCGTGGCTGTATCTTCAAATTGATTGATAAATTTGACTGCACTCTTTACACTATTTTTCACCTTCTTAGAAAGAGATATACGACCCTGACCTACAAACTCACTAATAAAATTCACCACTTGGTTGATCATGATTAATGAATCATACCCTATCGCACCTAGCTTAGCAACCCAACGAGTATGTTGCATCGTGACATCAAATACATCCCCGTGAAAGACCCATACCTTTTTCCCCTTAAGTTCCATCACCATTTTGTTTTGAAGCTCAAATGTCCCAACAGAGAAGCCTTCAAACTTCCTGAGGATTTCGTCATGATTCCCAGTGATATAGGTTACTTTGATTCCTTTGGTGATCCATTTAAAAATCTGACTTACAATCTTCATATGACTTTTAGGCCAATATCTTTTGCTAAATTGCCAGATATCAATGATGTCTCCGTTGAGAATCACCTGATTGGGTGAGATACTCTTGAGGTAGGCCAAAAGTTCTTTGGCACGGCAACCGTAGGTTCCCAGATGAATGTCAGAAAGCACCAGAATATCAACCTCCCTCTTATCTCCCTTTTTCATCTAATTGGACTTAAGTGGTGACCTGAGTGGTCCGATAAACTGTGCGACAAGTGAAAACAATACTTGTTGTATAGCTCTCAACAGGTGAATGATTTTTCTCCTTCTAGAAGCTCTGGCTTTTAAGGCACCTGTCTGGTTTGATGGTTGAAGATTCATGCTTGTTTATTTACAAAAATGGCATTCTGATATTATCAAGGCATTTGCTCATAATTATTTTTGTATTAAATGAAAGTACCAATTGACTATGCTTTTTAGACAACGGTTATTACTTTGATAACATAAAGAGTGATTTGGCTTAAAAGACCATGTTTTATCACCCAGTATCCTTCATTACATTTATAAAACCATCGTACCTACCTTACCATTGTCAAACAGATAAATCATTCCAACGTACATAACCCAAGTTAGCTGACTCACCTTACCATGAATCAAACACCTATCAATGTTATATGGCTTAGAAGAGACCTTAGAATAGAGGATAATACTGCCATAGAAACTGCCAGCAGACAAAACCTACCGATACTCCTGCTGTTCATATTCGACGAAAGCATACTCAATGAGCTGCCTAAAGATGATGCTCGGGTCAATTTTATCTACAAACAACTAGAAAAAATAAATCATGGTCTAGCAGCACATAATAGTTCGCTGCTAATCAAAAAAGGTGAGATTCAAACTATATGGAAAGGATTGACCAAGGAGTACAATATTCATACGGTGTTTTGCGCCAAAGACTATGAACCGTATGCCATTCAGCGAGACAAATTGGTATCTCAATTATTATCCCAATCAGGTACGCGTTTTGAACAAGTAAAAGACCAAGTCATCTTCGAAGAAAATGATATTTTAAAGGCTGACGGGACTCCCTATACTGTTTACACTCCATATAAGAACAAATGGCTTGAAAAATTCTATCAACCCCGTCTCATACAGAAATGGAAAGAAAACAATCAAGCGATATACTTTCAAGCAGATTATACATTCCCCAGCCGTACAGAACTAGGTTTCAAACAAAGCAATAGGTCAGTTAAGCCTTTCTCCTTGGATCAATTGAAGAACTATCAAGACAAGAGAGATTACCCCGGATTAGATGCGACGAGTTATCTCAGTCCTTATCTCCGCTTTGGTAGTATTAGTATCAGACAAGTAGTAGATCTTGCCAATCAAGTCAATCAGACATTTCTCAGTGAATTGATATGGAGAGAATTTTTCATGCAAATCCTCTATCACTTTCCTCGTGTAGTATCCGAGAGCTTCAAACCTAAGTATGATAATATCCAATGGATAAACAATGAGGGTCAATTTCAAAATTGGTGCAAAGGACAAACAGGTTATCCCATAGTAGATGCTGGTATGAGGCAACTCAATCAAACTGGCTATATGCACAACCGTGTGAGAATGGTGACTGCAAGCTTCTTATGCAAACATTTGTTGATTGATTGGAGATGGGGAGAAGCTTACTTCGCCTCCAAATTGCTAGATTATGAACTATCCTCCAATAATGGCAACTGGCAATGGGCTGCTGGGTGTGGCTGTGATGCGGCACCCTACTTCCGAGTATTTAATCCAAGCATACAACTCACCAAATTCGACAAAGACCTCGAATATGTTAAAAAATGGATACCAGAACTACTCTCTGGCGATTACCCAACACCAATAGTAGACCATTCTTTTTCCAGACTACGAGCGATAGAGGTCTATAAAGCAGCCCTTCAATAAAGATTTCTTAAGACAGTGGACAATTGACTTCTACTGAGGTATAGACATAAAAAAACCTTGCAGAACTCAATCTACAAGGCTTTGATAAAAGCTGGCAACGACCTACTCTCCCACGTATTACCGGAGTACCATCGGCGCTGAGGGGCTTAACTTCTCTGTTCGGAATGGGAAGAGGTGGACACCCTCGCAATAGTCACCATAATGTCTTTGTAAGATGCTAGATGATTAGATTCTAGATCTTAGACTAATGTCTTATTGCAACATGCAATCTGCTTCGGCCTACTGCCTTAGCTATTAATATCCTAAAAGTCCAAATACTCAGTACTAGGTACTAAATACTAGATTTGACATTGTGTCATGAAAGAAAGAAAACGCGCACCGTTATAAAAAGCTTACAGGTAATTAGTACTACTCAGCTTTGACATTACTGCCTTTACACCTGTAGCCTATCAACGTCATCGTCTATGACGACCTTTAAAAGAAATCTCATCTTGAGGAGGGTTTCGCACTTAGATGCTTTCAGCGCTTATCCTCACCGAACGTAGCTACCCGGCGGTGCAGTTGGCACCACAACCGGTACACCAGAGGTTCGTCCAACTCGGTCCTCTCGTACTAAAGTCAGAGCCTCTCAAATTTCTTACGCCCACAACAGATAGGGACCGAACTGTCTCACGACGTTCTGAACCCAGCTCGCGTGCCACTTTAATGGGCGAACAGCCCAACCCTTGGGACCTTCTCCAGCCCCAGGATGTGACGAGCCGACATCGAGGTGCCAAACCTCCCCGTCGATATGAGCTCTTGGGGGAGATCAGCCTGTTATCCCCAGAGTACCTTTTATCCTTTGAGCGATAGCCCTTCCATGCGGAACTACCGGATCACTATATCCTACTTTCGTACCTGCTCGGCTTGTAGGCCTCACAGTCAAGCACCCTTATGCTATTGCACTCTACGCACGGTTACCAAGCGTGCTGAGGGTACCTTTGAAAGCCTCCGTTACTCTTTTGGAGGCGACCACCCCAGTCAAACTACCCACCACACAATGTCCCCATATAGGGTTAGGCATCAGATAAATAAAGGCTGGTATTTCACCAATGGCTCCACCATGCCTGGCGACACAGCTTCAAAGCCTCCCAGCTATCCTACACATCATTTACCCAATACCAATGTGAAGCTATAGTAAAGGTTCATGGGGTCTTTCCGTCCCGTTGCGGGTACGCGGCATCTTCACCGCGACTACAATTTCACCGAGCTCATGGCTGAGACAGTGCCCAGATCGTTGCACCATTCGTGCAGGTCGGAACTTACCCGACAAGGAATTTCGCTACCTTAGGACCGTTATAGTTACGGCCGCCGTTTACTGGGGCTTCAGTTCAATGCTTCTCTCCGAAGAAATAACATCCCCCCTTAACCTTCCAGCACCGGGCAGGTGTCAGGCCTTATACATCATCTTTCGATTTCGCAAAGCCATGTGTTTTTGTTAAACAGTCGCCTGGGCCTTTTAACTGCGGCCCGCATTGCTGCGGGCGCCCCTTCTCCCGAAGTTACAGGGCGATTTTGCCTAGTTCCTTAGCCATGAATCACTCGAGCACCTCAGGATTCTCTCCTTGACTACCTGTGTCGGTTTGCGGTACGGGTACCATATTCATAAGTTTAGAGGTTTTTCTTGGAAGTCTGATTAGGCGCATTATCCACGCTCCCGAAGGATTGTGGTACTATCAGGTTCATCATAGTCAGCGGATTTTCCTACTGTCTATATAACTACACCCTTCAACGAACTATTCCGTCAGTTCGCAGCGCTTTCACTACTCCGTCACCCCATCACTGAGTATGGTAGTATGGTAATATTAAACCATTGTCCATCGACTACCCCTTTCGGGTTCGCCTTAGGTCCCGACTAACCCACGGATGATTAGCATTGCCGTGGAATCCTTAGTCTATCGGTGTGCGGGTTTCTCACCCGCATTATCGTTACTTATGCCTACATTTGCTTTTCTAAACGCTCCAGCATGGCTTACGCCACACATTCATCGCAGATTAGAATGCTCCCCTACCAGTGTAATAAATTACAATTCTAAGTTTCGGTAATATACTTGATGCCCGATTATTATCGATGCTCTGTCGCTCGACCAGTGAGCTGTTACGCACTCTTTAAATGAATGGCTGCTTCCAAGCCAACATCCTGGCTGTCTCGGCAACTGAACCGCCTTAGTTCAACTTAGTATATATTTTGGGACCTTAACTGTAGATCTGGGTTCTTTCCCTCTCGGATATGGACCTTAGCACCCATACCCTCACTGCAGAGTATATCTAACGGCATTCGGAGTTCATCAGGATTTGGTAGGATTTGACTCCCCCTAGTCCTATTGGTAGCTCTACCTCCGTTAGACTTAACCTCCACGCTGCTCCTAAA